>DGHE01000015.1:0-4906 GCA_002392525.1 Bacteroidales bacterium UBA3856
TAGATGACACCTTCCTCGATGAATGTGTTGTCGGTCATGGTGACAGACGTCATGGAAGAGACGGCCGTACCCTTGGAGATGGTCACGTACTCGTCGTTCACGAGGACTACGTCGCGGGGAACGTTGACATAGCTGGTACCGTTGGTCTTGTTGTAGGCCACCATGGCCAGGGAGTCGTACTGGATGTGGACCTTCATGTCTTCGGGAGCCACACCGGTAGCGGAGATGGAGAAGTTATAGGTGATGGGCACCTGGTCGGCAAGGATGCGGTCGGCCGATACCGGGGAGGAGTCTGTCCCCGTGATGAGGACAATCTCCTGACCGTATTTGAATTTGTCGGCCTGGTTGCAGGCGGTGAAGACCAGTGCCATGGCCAGCATAGGAATGATATACTTTTTCATGGCCGTTTACTATTTGTGCGGGTTGATAATCTGGATGGCGCGGCGCAGGAAGCCGTAGGACTCATAGTTGCAGTCCTTGTAGCCCTTGTTCTGCAGGGCCGTCACGCCATTGTCGTAGTCGTTGTCAATGTAGTAGGCGCCGAATCCGCCGCCCTGGCCCTCGGTAGCCTCGGAAGAGTAGCGGGCATAACGCTCCAGCATGTACATCTTCTCGCCGTCGGGGTTGGTCATGTTGGTGGGATAGCCGCCGTTGAGGTAGTTGGGACCTTCGCCGGAAGACTGCTCATACTGCTCGCAGTAAACCATCTTCTCTGCGGGGCACCAGTCGGGACCACCCACACCGGCACCCTGGGCAGAATAGGCCTGCTTCACAAGGTAGTCGATATAAGGTTCGACATTGGCTCCGGGATAGCCGCCAAAGTAGTCGATGATGAGGAGCTTTTCGGGATTCTCGCCCTTGGGGCCGAAGTATTTGCCCACTTCGTCGATGACCCAGAAGATCTGGGTGCCGCCCCAGCCTTCGTAGTCGAAGTCCACACCGTCCAGGCCGTGGGTGTTCACAATGTCCACGATGAGGCGGCCGTAGGCGCGGATGGACTCCTCGTCAGAGGAAGAAACCGTCCAGGTCTTGCCTTCCAGCTCGAACTCCTGTCCGTAGTGGGAAGCATCGGCGTGCATCACGAACCGCGTACCCTTGAACTTCTGGCAGAACTCCAGGTCGAAGTAGGCGTTGGGAGAGTAGTCGTAGGTGTGCATGGGAGCGCGCTCAATCTCACCGGTTTCCTCGTTCTTGACGTTGCCGATGAAGCAGGCGTCGGTGTACTCCTGCTTCATGGGAGTACCCATCCACAGGTTCACGATGTCCAGGGAATCCGGCAGGGACATCAGGCGCGGTTTCATGTTCTTATACTCGATGAACAGGCTGGTGGAGCCTTCCGGCGGAGCCCATGCAGCGAAGTATACGTAGGAAATGGTGTGCTTGCTCTTTTTCCATTCCCTCAGGTTCTCATAGTAGGCCTGATTCTCGGCAGAGAGCGCACTCTCGTCCAGGGAGTAGGTCTTGATATCCTGAATTTTCAGTTTCTCCACCTTGGTGTCGCAGGCAGCGAGGGCCAGGGCAGCAGAAAGGATATAGATAATCTTTTTCATCTTGGTCCGTCTTGTTAGTTGTTAAACGGCTTCTGGTCCCACCACAGGCGGGTGCCTGCGTTGTCGTTGCCACCGAGGGCTTCTACACCGGAGGCATAACCGGCGGCGTTGTCGGACTGCTCAGACACGGGGTAGGGCACGCGGCGGATACCCTGGTCGGTGTTGACCACACCGTTGGAGAAGTTGTTGGCGGGAGTGATGAGCACCGGGTAGTGCAGACGGCGGTACTCGGCCCAGGCCTCGCAGCTGTTGGGGAAGAGGGCCAGCCATTTCTGGGTGCCAATTTTCTCCAGTTTCTTCTCCTCGCTCAGCGCCTCATTCCAGGCAATGGTGACGGTGGAAGGAGCTGTTACGGTCATTTTCCCCACCGGTGCTTTGTAGTCGGCCGGTTTGGCGGTATTATTGGCGATGTAAGATGCAGCGCCTTCGACACCCCACTCCTGGAAAGATAGTTTAATGCCCTGCTCGTAGAATTCCTTGGCACTTCCGCCCATGCTCCAGCCCAGGAGGGCACCCTCGGCGCGCAGGAAAGCGACCTCGGCTGCATTGAGCCAGCATACTTTATAGATAGAGGCATTAGGTGCAGATACTTTTCCTGCCGTGTTCTTGTAATCGGTCCAGGAAGAAGGAGCGATACCGGGACGTACGCCATGCAGCTTGCCGTCGGCAGCGGGCTTGGCATACTTGAACATGCGGGGATCGTTGTAACCGTTCAGGTAAACCTCCAGCGAAGCACCCACCTGGGTATCGGCATCGTTGAAGTTGGTGTTGATCTCATAGATGGGGTGGTGACCCACGCCGCTCATAACCGCGTTGCCGCTGTTGTCCACGATGACGCCGAAGGGGCTGGCGATGGATTTCTCGGCCTCGGTGCGGGCCAGGGCGGCATTGGCATAGCGGATGCGCATGGCAAGGCGGAGGCGGAGGGAGTTGGCGAAGCGGACCCATGCGGCGGCGTCACCGCCGTACACGAGGTCGTAGTCCTCCAGGAGCTTGGCACCGGAAGCGGCTACTTTCTCCAAGATGGCGATGGACTCGTCCAGCTCGCTCAGGAACTGGTCGTACACCACGTCAAGCGGGTCGTAGAGGTTGGTGAGCTCACCGAAGTGGGAGTAGGCGATGGGACCGTAGTAGTCTGCCACCTGATGCATGGTGGCCACCTTGAGCACTTTGGCAAGCGCCAGCTCGTTGACCATATTCAGCTCCTTGGCGGCTTTCTCGAAGTCCTGGTAACCGCCCATACCGTATTCGTACTTGACGGTGAACATGCGGCGGTGCCACCCGTCGTTTACATCCCAACCGGCGTTGTGGCCGTCGGAGAGGGTGGGAGCCATATATCCGCACCAGGTTTCGGCGCAGAGGTTATACATGATCTGGTAGTCGGAATCCAGATAGGTTCCGTCGCGGAAGATGATGACCGAGCGCTCCAGCTGCTGGAACATGCCGCCGAGGGCCAGACCGTCCTGAGCCATCTGCTCGTCGGACACTCCGTACTGGTCTTTGTTGATGTTCTCGAATCCTTTGGTGCAGGAGGCGAGGGTAGTAGCGGCGGCAAGGGTGATGATTGCTTTGAAAATATGTTTCATATCCATGGCGCTCTGTTATTTATTGTTGCTTACATGACCGAACTTCACCTTGACGGAGAAGCCCAGGCTGCGGGTAGAGGGCTGCATGAAGTAGTCCACACCCTGGTTGTAAGTGCCTACGTTGGAAGTCATTTCAGGATCGAAGGGAGCCTTGAGGAAGAGCATGGCCAGGTTGTTTCCGACGAGGGAAACGTTGAGGCCCTTGAGCCAGGGAGCGCCCCACTTGGAAACGGGGAAGTCGTAGCCCAGGGAAACCTCGGCGAGACGCACGTTGGTGGCGTCATACACATACTGGCTCATGACACCGTCCCGCACGCCCAGGGTCTGGTAGTAGCCCTGGATGTCGTAGGAGCGCATGCCGTTGAACTCCAGATAACCCTTCTCGCGGGCATCGGCGGTATCCTGGGAAATACCGTAGTAGTCCAGGATGGCCTGCGTCTTGGAGATGGCGATACCGCCCAGGCGGGCCGTGAAGAGGAAGCTGGCGGTGAAGCCGGCATAGCCGATGTGGCCGCCCCAGCTCAGTCTGTGCTTGGCGTCGGTGGAACCGGCATAGATCATATCCTTCTCATCGTAGTCGGCCATGACCATACCGGCCGATGTGAGCTTGTAGTAGCCGTGCTCGTCGGTGGCGAGGGTGGTCACATAGACATCACCCAGGGAGCCGCCTTCATAGAGGAAGGTGTTGAGGCCGCCGAAGCCGCCCATCGGGAGACCGTTGCCGTCATGGACCTCGCCGGTCTCGGGATCGGTGAAGTGCAGGTCCACGATCTTGTTCTCGTTCCAGGTCCAGGTGAGATACGTTCCATAGTTGAACTTGCCCACGCTGTCGTTGAAACGCAGGGACATTTCCACACCCTGGTTGTCCACGCGGCCGCCGTTGAGGTAAATGTTGCTGGTGGTGGAGGTGGAGGACAGACGGGGATTGTAGAACTGGTTGAGGGTGCTGGCCTTATAATAGGTAGCATCGATCTGCAGCTTGCTGTCGAAGAAGTGGATGTTGGTACCTACCTCGAAGGACTTGGTGCGCTCCGGCTGCAGATTGGTGTTGCGGCGACGGGTGTTGCGCGTCACGGCACCGTTGTTCTGGACAGCGCGGGGATCCAGCAGATACAGGGCGGGATCCGGGGAGTTACCAACCTCGGAATAGGAGGCGCGGACCTTCCAGTAAGGGAAAGCCTTGCTCTTGAGACCGGGGATGAGTTCGGTGACGATACCGGACAGGCCGATGGTAGGATAGGTGATGGCACCGGCCGTCCACAGCGTGGAGTTCCAGTCGGCACGGAACGTGGCGTCCAGATAGACGCGGCTGCGCCAGCCCAGCTGGGCGTTGGCGAAGATGGACTGGTTCTGGTAGCGGTAACCGTCGGTGAGGAGCACCGTGTTGGCGCTGTTACGGTCAATGTTGTTGAGGTCGAACTTGTTGTTCACCGTGAGGAGGGGACCGTTGATGTTGTCGGTGCGGAAGGTGACGTCGTCAATGTTGGCACCCACCACGCCGGAGAGGTTGAACAGGTTGTCTCCCCAGTATTTGTTGAAGGTAGCCAGCACCTCGCCGAACTTCTGCTCGGTGTACTGGTTGTTGCGGCCGTACTTACCGTGCTTGGAACCCTCGGTGAAGAGGGTGTTGGTACCGGCGTCGAACTTCTGCTCCTGCACTTCGTCGGTGCGGTCGTACTTGGCGCGGGCGCTCAGGGTGAGCCACTTGAAGGGCTTGTAGGAGAGCTGGGCGCTACCCATGAGGCGGTTCTTGCCATTCTGCCACTTCTG
>DGHE01000015.1:5070-7306 GCA_002392525.1 Bacteroidales bacterium UBA3856
TTGCTCCAGTCTTCGCTTACCGGGAAGAGGTACACGGGAACCACGGGGTTGCCGTATTCACCCTGTGCAATCATGTTCTGCTCTGCCACATGACCGTAGGTGACGTTGATGTCCATGGACAGGATGTCCTTGAGAAGGTCCGTGGTGTTGCGGAAGCTGATGTTCTGGCGGTCCACGTTGTTGTTGTGGACAATGCCGCGGGCATGGGCGACAGAGGCCGATACGTAGGTCTGGCTGCGCTCGTTACCCGAAGAGACGGACACGGAGTTGACCTCGTTCACGCCCGTCTGGAAGAAGTTCCGGGGATTGTAGTTGGAAGGAGTGGCCAGCTTGGCGCCCCAGCTGTAGTAGGAGCCGGGAGCGGTGGCGCCGTAGGTGTTCTGGAACTGCGGCATCACATAGGCGCTGGAGAAGCTGGTGTTGTTGGAGTAGTTTACCTCCAGTTTGTCCTTGTCTCCCTTTTTGGTGGTGATGATGATGACGCCGTTGGCGGCGGAAGCACCATACAGAGCGGCGGCGGAAGGACCGGAGAGCACGGAAATGCTCTCGATGTCGTCCTGGTTGATGGAACCGAGGACATCACCCGTCTGGCCGGCACCGGCATAGACACCTTCGGGCTGCGTGCCGCGCAGGGACTGCATGGGCACGCCGTCAATCACGTAGAGGGCGTTGTTGTTGTTGGAGATGGACTTGGAACCGCGCATCACGATACGGGATGCACCGCCCGCGCCCGTGGAGGACTGGCTGATGGATACGCCCGCCACCTTGCCGTTGAGGCCGTTGACGAAGGAACCCACCGGACTCACCGTCTCCACTTTGGCCTGCTGGACATTGTAGGAGAGGGATTTCTCCTCCTTGCGGATACCCATGGCGGTGACGACCGTCGCGTTGAGCGCGATGTTTTCCGACGCCAGGGTGACATCGATGACCGAACGGCCTCCGATCTGCTCGACGGCGTCCTTCTGGCCGATGTAGGAGAAGCGGAGGGCCTCCGCCGAAGCCGGGACGGTAATGGAATAGCGACCGTCCAGGTCGGTGATGGCACCTACCGAAGTATCTCCCTCCACGACGACGCTGGCGCCGATGAGCGGTTCTCCGAAGTCATCGGTGACGGTACCCGTGATGGTCCGGTTCTGGGCCAGGGCGAGTCCGCCAGCGATGAACAGCCCCGACAGGGCCGCAAGGGTCCTGGTCAAGACTTTCTTTAGTTGGAAACTCATAAGGTTGATTGGTTGGTTGATAAAGGATTATGTTATTAATGCTTTGTTTCCGTTAAAAAATCTTACAAAAATACGGATATTTGTGAAGGAATGAAAGAGCGCGACCTTATTTTTTCCACGCCTGGACCTGAAGCCGCTCCTGGGTCGGCTTCCCGTCCACCCGGGGCTGCACGGCGAATCTCACCGTGTCCAGGCCTTCGGGCATCGTGAACTTCACGTGGATGGTGTCGCGTTCGTCGGCCTTCATCCGGCCGGGCTGGCGCATCCTTACATAGGGACGCCACTCCTCGGGGATGTCGAAGACGATATCCGCCCTGCGGGTGTTCCCGTTCCCGTGGCGGAAGAAGAAGTCGCCCGTCTCTCCGGGCCGGAGCGCGCCGTAGCTCAGCACCTTGTGGCTCATATACAGGCCTTCGCCATAGGCGTAGGGACGGTCCTCCTCGATGGGGTGGTTGAAGCCGATGACTTCGCCCTTGATGGCGAAGGTGCGGACGTTCACCGGGGAATGCTGGTACCGGACCTGGATTTCCTCCCGCATCGGCCCGGGCCGGTAGGCGGGATTGTAGGTGACTTCCAGCACCTCGTCGGCGCCCGGCGGCACCGGTTTCCGGTCGAACCGGGCTTCCGTGCACCCGCAGGGGGTATAGAGCTGGACCGGGTACAGGGTGTCCGGGTACACATTCTTGGCCACGAGCCGGACGGTCACCGGCCCCTCGATCTCCTTGATCTTGCCCAGGTCGGCCTCCCGGCCTTCGGACGTCCGGATGGTCCGGATGCCGTCTTTGGGGGCGCAGGAAACTGCGAATAGCAGCGCCAGGGCGATATGTAAAGTTGTTTTCATAGGGAGAGATTTCTCGACTTCGCTCGAAATGACAGATCAGAGTCCGCTGACGGTGTCGTTGTAGAGCCCGAACCCGTTCAGCACGGGGCAGGCGAGGGAGGATTTGATGGAGATGCGCACGGCATCGGCCGTGACGGAGCTGCCAAGGACGATGCGCTTGTTGCCGATGGTGGTC
>DGHE01000093.1 GCA_002392525.1 Bacteroidales bacterium UBA3856
TGTGGACTACACCCGTTACGAGGAAAGCATCTATGTGGGATACAGATACTTCTCCACTTTCGGGAAAGAGGTATCCTATCCCTTCGGCTTCGGGCTCAGCTATACCACGTTCGCTTATTCCAAGCCTTCCGTGAAGGCGTCGGCCGACGGTTTCACGGCTACGGTCACGGTGATCAACACTGGCTCCGTGGCGGGTAAGGAGGCTGTGCAGCTATACGTGACGGCCCCTTCTGGCTCCCTGGAAAAACCTTCCTGCGAACTCAAAGCTTTTGCCAAGACGCGGCTGCTTGCTCCCGGAGAGAGCCAGGTGCTCAACTTCCCCGTGTCGGCCTATGAGCTGGCGTCTTTCAACGGGGATGCATCGGCCTGGGAAACGGCGGCAGGCACGTATCAACTGCTGTTCGGCGCTTCTGTGGCCGATATCCGGGCCCAGGTCCCGTTCAAACTGGGAAAGGCCCGCAGCTGGGCGGTCCACCGCGTGATGGAGCCCGCGGAACCGCTGGAAGAATTAACCCAACAACACTGATATGAAGAAAATAATCACTTTCGCAGCCATCGCCC
The DNA here is from genome assembly GCA_002392525.1 of Bacteroidales bacterium UBA3856. The sequence continues at coordinate 562 of DGHE01000093.1, forward strand.
TGTCGATGACCTGTGCGCTCCAGGCCCAGGAGGTAAAAGAACAGGACCCGTCCGCCCACCAGGCTCGCGTTTTCCCAATCCCCGTAGAGCACCTGTATTTCCACAGTGAAATCCTGGGTGTGGACAAGAATTTCTCCGTGATGCTGCCCCGCAGTTACCAGAATAGCCCGGACCGTTACTATCCGGTAGTGTATATGCTGCATGGTGGTGGAGAGAACGATTGGGAATGGGCCAACATCCCCGTTTCCATGATCAGCGAAGCCGTAACCAAGGTGTACAATGACGGGTCGGCCACCGAGTGCATCATCGTGTTCCCCAATGCCACTGAGCATCAGGGCGGATACGGCAACCGTGAGGGCTGGCGCTACGAAGACTATTTCTTTCAGGAGCTGATGCCCGTGGTGGAGAAGCGTTATCGGATCCTTGCCGACAAGGGCCACCGGGCCGTGGGCGGCCTGTCCATGGGTGCCGGCGGTACCTATCAGTTCGCCATCGCTCATCCGGAGCTCTTTTCTAGCGCCTATGCCATCAGTGGCCACTGTATGCAGGATGTGACGGCCCTCAGTGAGGAGAAGCTGGCGCAGGTGCGCACTGTGAATTTCGTGATAGATTCCGGCGACGACGACATTGCTTTCGACAATGCGGTCAAGACCTACCAGACTTTCAAGAAACTGGGTATTCCCGCCCAGTTCCGCAGTCGCGACGGCGCCCATGCCACTTATTACTGGTACGACTCCTTCCAACTTGCGCTCAAGTACTTTACCAGGCATTTCTCCACGCAACTTCCGTAGTGGGCGTGAAATGTAAATGATTGTTAATCGGTATGTTATGCAAAAGTGTCTAGTCGAAACTGACTAGACACTTTTGCATAATTGGTTATCGGTCAATTGTTTCCGAAAAACGGTCCTGGCAGGGATCCAGCTGGGGGACTATGCCGGAACCTACGGCTGCACGGTGATCACGAAGCGGGCGTAGCTGGTGAGCGGGGGCGTGCCTTTGTCGGTGGCTTCTGCGATGAGGTGGATGGTCTGGGGAGCCGTGACCTGCGGAGCCACAAAGCTCAGCGAGCCGTCGTTGTTGTAGATCAGGTCGATGTTGCCGGGGTAGGTGCCGCCCTTTCCCTGGAGCCAGTTTACGGTACAGTCGGTGAGGAAAGACGAGGCGGCCGGGCTGGAGGCCATTTCCAGGAACCGCTCATAGGTGATGCCCTGCTGGGACAGCACTTGCCCGCGCATTTTCCAGGTTCCTTCCAGGTCCGGCTTGTCGTTGTCCGTGGCCTGGATGCGGAGGGTGACGGTGTCGCCCGGATGCACGGTGCGGTCCTGGCCTTCGGGGAAGGTGATTATCGGCCTGTGGTTGCCCTTGTCGTAGTCCGGGGTGATGCACCAGGCAAGGCGGGCCTGGAAGTCGTGCATGGCGGGCTCTATCCATTCGCGGAGGTCGCCGAAGCCGGTGTCCCGGTACACGTTGTCCCAGCCCTCCACTTTGTAGAACCGTCCGCCCCAGCCGCCGTAGGTGGGATCTTCGTAGGAGCGGAGTCCGTTGTCCACCGAATACAGGAAGGCGGGGGAGTCTCCTTCACTGATATAACTTTGCGTATAGAGCGCTCCCAGCGGGTTTTTCCCGTTGTGGAGGTATTTGGCTACGAAGTCGTCGGAGTTCACCATGGTGCCGTAGTCCCAGCTGCCGCTGAAGTGGTGGTTCAGCAGGATGGTTACCTCGGGGAAGTTCCTTTCGATATAGTTGCCGCCGCCGTCCTGGTACCAGATACAGTAGAGAACGGCCTTGGAAGCGGCGCGGGCATACTGCCCGGGATACTGGGTCTTGAGCTTGTACAGCGCGCGGGCAGCTGTGTTGGAGCCGCCCCAGGCCTGCAGATAGACCGGCCGGGGATCGTCCTCCAGGAGCACTTCCACGATGCGGTCGCTGCCCGGCGTGTCTTCCCAGGTGGAAGGGTCGATGACCGGCTCCACGCCCGGAATCAGAGCAGCGGCGTTGTTGCCGATGCCGATATGCTCCGGTGTCTCGTCGCCGATATAAACCACGCTTCTCAGATACTCCGGCGAGGGATAGCGGCTGTCGTGCACCTTCAGGTTGGGATACACTTTCTCATAGGCCGATATCTGCTCTTCCAGCCAGGGTTCGCTGCTCCAGCCATGCCGCTGGAAGCAGGAATTGCTCTGGATGATGGCATCCACCTGCATGTCGTTGGCATGCAGCAGGAAATGGACCATGGAGCAGCGGTCGTCCGTCTCCGCATCGGTCATGACAATCACGCGGGGAGGTTTTCCCGCGGCTGCCGCCTGCCGGGGCTCCAGGGTGGTGTCGTTGGCGTAGCGGGGGGCGGGGGCGGAGCAGGCTGCGGCAAGCAGTATGGCTGCGGCTCCGGAAAGAAGGGCGATAAGGTGTTTCATCGTGCTTTGATTAGGGTTATACAAAGATAATCAGACACAAGTATTTTTCCAATTATTTCGATATTTTTCTTTATTTGTGAAAAAAATTTTCGATTCTCTTTCTTTTATGCTTTCGTTTGCTTATATTTGTAGCAAGTAGTAAACCACAAAATAACCATACATGAAAAAGTTTATCACTTTCGCAGCCATCGCCCTGTCGATGACCTGTGCGCTCCGGGCCCAGGAGGTGAAGGAGCAGGACCCGGCCGCCCACCAGGCGCGTGTTTTCCCCATCCCCGTAGAGCACCTGTATTTCCACAGCGAAATCCTGGGTGTGGACAAGAATTTCTCCGTGATGCTGCCCCGCAGCTACAAAAACTCCCCGGACCGCAGGTACCCTGTGGTGTATATGCTCCACGGTGCCGGTGAAAACGACTGGGAATGGGCCAATATCGCCGTTTCCATGATCTCCGAGGCCATTACCATGATTACCAACGACGGTACCGCCGCCGAGTGCATCGTGGTGTTCCCCAATGCCAACGAGGCCGGCCACATGGGGTATTTCAACCAGTCGGACTGGAAGTATGAGGACTATTTCTTCCAGGAGCTCATGCCTTGCATCGACAAGCGTTACCGGACCATCCCTGACAAGGGCCACCGCGCTATCGGCGGCCTGTCCATGGGCGGCGGAGGTTCGTTCAACTACGGCATGCGCCATCCGGAGCTGTTCT
>DGHE01000134.1:0-1499 GCA_002392525.1 Bacteroidales bacterium UBA3856
ATCCTTGGTAAGGATGAGGTCGGCGGTTCGAATCCGCCCAGCAGCTCCAATTTAGATGCAAAAATCCGCCGAAAGGCGGTTTTTTGTGTTATTTGGAAACTTTTGAGGGAGTAAAGCCTGGCTCAAATTGTCTGACCCACACCGCGACCCACACGGGAACAGAAAGCGCCGGAAAGCGCTGGTATGAGAGATGCCATGTTTCGGTATGGATTTGAGACTTGAGCGCATTGCCATCAAACCGATTTTTCTGAGCTTTATGATGATTGCCACGCCCAAGGTGGGCAGATCGAGCCTTTTGCGCGTCTGCTGGAGCGGCAATTCACATAAGATATACTTATTGATAATACCCAATAATCCCGATTGATTGGATTGAGCGAGATTGTTATAATATATAGAAAGATCGACGACGGAGCTCATGGCAAACGGCAAGGAAGCTGGAGCGGCTGGATTAGACGGGGAAGTGCGTGGGATGATGGACATGGAAAAAGAAGTGATGCTTATCGCCGGCGTCACCGCCAGCAATTTTTCGGCCCGCTGCAGCCCCAGGCGTAATATATAAGAAAAGGGGAGTTACTACGATGCGATACAGAAAGCTTGGCAACACGAGCCTGACAGTCAGCGAGATCGGCCTTGGCTGTGAGGGCTTCATCGACAGGAGCTGGGACTATACGAAGGAGGTCTTCGACCTGGCGCTTGCCCAGGGGGTCAACTGTATGGACCTCTACAGCCCCAACCCGGATATGCAGCAGCGGGTGGGCCGGGCCATCGCGCCCGTGCGGGACAAATTCATCCTGCAGGCCCACCTCTGCACCCGCTGGCGGAACGGGCAGTATGAGGCTACACGCAAGCTCCGCGAGGTCAAGGCGGCCTTTGAGGCGCAGCTTCAGAACCTGGGCACGGACTACCTGGACATCGGCATGATCCACTACGTCGACTCCGCGGCCACTTGGAAGCAGGTGCTGGACAATAGCATCCTGGACTACGCACTGGAGGAGAAGGCGAAGGGCCGTATCAAGCACATCGGCATGTCCAGCCACAACCCCATCGTGGCGCTGGATGCGATCAAAACGGGCAAGATCGAAGTGCTGATGTTCTCCGTAAACCCCTGCTATGACCTGCTGCCCGGCACGGAGGATGTGGAGGAGCTGTGGGCGGAAAAGAGCTACGAAAAGCCCCTGTTCAACCTGGACCCCCAGCGGGAGGAGCTGTACGAGACCTGTCAGCGCCTGGGTGTGGGCATCACGGTGATGAAGGCGTTCGGCGGCGGCGATCTGCTTAGCGAAACGGATTCCCCCGCCGGCAAGGCCATGACGGCCGTGCAGTGCCTGCACTACGCCCTGACACGCCCCGCCGTGGGCGCGGTGATGTGCGGCGCGCGGTCCCTGGACGACCTGAAGCGGTCCCTTGCCTATGAGACGGCCACGGAGGAGGAGAAGGATTATGCAGGCGTTTTTGCCGCCTTCCCGAAGATCAGCTGGGAGGGGCACTGCATGTACTGC
>DGHE01000134.1:1542-2263 GCA_002392525.1 Bacteroidales bacterium UBA3856
ACTGCATGTACTGCGGCCACTGCGCACCCTGTCCCATGGGCATCTCCATCGCCGATGTGACCAAGTTTCTGAACCTGACGAAGGCCCAGGGCAAGGTGCCGGAGACCGTTGCCCAGCACTACGGCGCCCTGACTGCCCACGGCGGCGACTGCATTGGCTGCGGGTTGTGCGAGACGCGGTGCCCGTTCGGCGTGAAGATCCGGGAGAACATGGCCCAGGCGAACACCGTCTTCGGCTATTGACCTGAAGAAAAAGAAGCAGCGTATAGCGGTAGACGCCGCAATGATCCGTAAGGCAAACGAATACCGAAAAAGCCCATCTTTAACATAAAGAGGTCGAGATTCATGAGTGACATTCTCATCAAACAAATCGACGCCGCCTGCAAGGGCGACGCCCGGCTGCCCAACGAGCCGTTTTCCCAGTGGGGCAGAATGATACCGCATCTGGAGAACGGAGAGTGGAGCTATACCACGGAGAAGCTGCCGGAGATCACAGAGCTGTGCTTCCCGAATGAGCCGTATGATGTGGAAGAGGACGACGCGTTTTTCTTGGGCGCGTACATGGGGGAGACCTGTGTCGGCCTGGTGGTGCTGCGGCGGGACATGTTCCGATATCTGTATCTGGACGACCTGAAGGTAAACCGCACCGTGCGCGGACATGGGATCGGCAGCTTGCTTCTGGAGGCGAGCATGGACGTCGCGCGAGAGCTTGGCCTTGTGGG
>DGHE01000134.1:2324-2543 GCA_002392525.1 Bacteroidales bacterium UBA3856
TATACCATAGGACAGGACAACAATCTCTCCGCCTGCCTGTTCTACCTCAAAAACGGCTTTGAGATCGGAGGGTTTAACAACCGCACCTATCGCGGCACCAGTCAGGAAAACAAGGCGGACATTTACTTCTACAAGGACTTGTAAGCGGCAGATGATCCAATGGGAGCACAGGTGCCAGAAGTGGAGAATGCATAGGGCCGGTGATCGGATGTTCCGATC
>DGHE01000089.1:0-3651 GCA_002392525.1 Bacteroidales bacterium UBA3856
GACGCCGGGCAACCATAAAAGAAACCCCCGGCAGCAAAATACCGTCCCTTTTGACGCCGGGCCAAGTGAACAGATTGTCCGACAGAAGCGCTTGTAGCTAATCTGCAGACAGCAACTCCGTGACTATTAGCACTTTAGTCCTTACGTCTGTGGGGAAATTTCCCACAGACGTAATAGCTAAAGCACTGAAAAACAAGCTCTTACCAGCCGCAGCGGGATGGCTTTAGCCGACGTCAGGGGCGTCTGCAGCGGCAGCGCCCTCACTGCCGGTCCCAGTGGCGGGCTCGGGCTCCTCGCTGCCGGCTCCGGAGGCCCAGTCGATAAGCTTGGAGAAGGCTCCGGTGAACTTGTCGGCCATATCTTTGTCCCCTCCCTCCTTCAACACATCGGCCAGGTAATAGATGTAACTTCCGCAAAGATCGAACTCGTTTTTACCGAACTCGAAGAACTCCAGATAGAACCGGGCGCTCTCAAGCAGGTCGGCAGCCATGCGGGCACCAAGTTCGCGGGCCTTGTCGGTCTCTCCCAACTTGTAATACGTCTCGACCATGCCGATGACGATATAGTCGTTGGTGGACATGTTCAGAGGTATGGACTCCAGAGGGAAACGCCTCATCACCTCCTGGCTGCGGTCCAGCATCTCCACTGCGCGCTCGTTCTGCCCTTCCTTCATGAAGGCCTTGGCGCAGTTGAGGAAGATACTGCGGGGCGCCATCACACCCAAGTTGGTGTAAATATTCTGGTTATCGATGAACCAACCGTCTGCAGAAATAGCGTCCCAGCAGTACACCTGAGTCATCTTGCGATAGAGCTCTTCGGTGTCCACCCAGCCGATGTCGGTGGTGGTAATCTTGTTCTTGATGGGCACGAACTTGTAGGAATAGCCCTCGTACACCAGATAGTCCTTGATGCCTATATTGATGTCGCCGCCCATGTTGAGCATGTGCAGAGGGCGGTCCCACTGATAGCACGACAGCAGGTCCAGCATGAAGAGTTCGGGCTTGGTAAGGTAATCCTTGCCCTTCGGAATCTGCAGCACAATGCTGTCCGGAATCATGTCGGCAAAACGGGCGTCCATGATACCGGAAGAAATGACGTTCTGCTTGTTGACGGGTATGACCAGCCTGCGAGAGGCTATGTAGTCCATCTTGCGGCCGCTGCTCATGGGCACCTTGACATCAGGATGGCGGAACAGCTTCATGACGTCGGAAATGGGCATATCCTGCTCGCGGGAGTCCACAATGGGCACGTATTCGTTGGTCCCGTAGAGGTACTGCTCCGGGCCCACGCTCAGCGCAAGCGGCGCGCTCTCGTTGCAAGCCCACTTCATCTGGTCTATATGCCAGTCGGTGCCGAGCAGGGAGGTGTTGCAGATACGGACGTCCGTGCGCACATCTTCGACCTCCTGGGCGTACCAGACGGGGAATGTATCGTTGTCGCCATGGGTGATGAGGATGCCGTTGGGCCCCACGGATTCCAGATAGTTACGTGCCATTTCCACTGCCGTACGACGTCCGGAACGGTCATGGTCGTCCCAGTTTTCGGAGGCCATGAGGGCGGGGACGCAGAGGCAGCAGGCGGTGATCGCCGCCGCACTGGCCACGGCATAACGGGACTTGAGCGCCGACTGCAGCCAGCTGAACAAAGCGGCCACGGCCATGCCGATCCACACGCTGAAGAAGTAGAACGACCCGGCGTAGGCGTAATCCCTTTCACGCACCTGGTAAGGAGGCTGATTGAGGTATATCACTATGGCGATGCCCGTCATGAAGAACATGAGGAAGGTGAGCCAGCAGCCCCTCTTGTCGCGGTCGAACTGGAAGAAAAGTCCCAGGAGACCAAGCAGCAGGGGCAGGAAATAGTAGTGGTTCTTGCCCTTGTTGTCTGCAAGGGTGGACGGGGCCGCGCTCTGGTCGCCCAGACGGAACTCGTCTATGAACTTCACGCCGCTCTCCCAGTTGCCATGGAAGATGTTGCCGGGGGTGGGGGAATGAATCTCGTTCTGACGCCCGACGAAGTTCCACATGAAGTAGCGCCAGTACATCCACCCCAACTGATAATCAAAGAAGTAGTAGAGGTTGGCGCCCATGGTGGGCTTGCGGTCGTTCGATCCGGCCACCTTGCGGCCTTTTCCGCCTGTGTAGGCCCGGTAGAAGTCTTCGAACTTGCCGTCGGGGGAACTGCTCCACATGCGGGGGAAGAGCATCTTGCCGGAGGCCTTGTAGCTGGCGTCCACGGGGCCGTCCACCTTCTTGTACTTGCCGTCCAGCGGAGCCCAGTACTTGTCCTGCGTGAGGTCGTAGGGCGCGTCGAAGTACTGGCCGTAGAGAAGCGGCGTGGAGCCGTACTGCTCGCGGCTGAGGTAACGCACCAGCGTATACGGGATTATCGGGCTGATACTCGTTGGTGGGCGTTTTTACGCTGGAACGGATAATCACGATGGAGAACAGTGAGAAGCCGATGACCAGCGTGGTCACGCACAGGGTTACCGTGTTCCAGAACACCTTTCCGTTCTTCAGGGTGGAGAACAGCGCCCAGAAGCACAGACCCAGGAGGGCCACCATGAAAAAGACGGCGCCGCTGTTGTACGGCAGGCCAAAGCCGTTCACGAAGATGCGGTCAAAGAAGGCCGCCAGTTTGGGAAGGTACGGAATGAACAGGTAAACGAGGAGGAACTCGATGACAACGCCGATGGCAAAGATGCCCGCCAGCTTCCCAAAAGAGAGCTTGCGTTCTTCGTTCATGCGATAGTAGTACATGAACACGAAGGCCGGGATGGTAAGGAGGTTCAGAAGATGAACGCCGATGGAAAGACCCATCAGGAAAGCGATGAGCACGATCCAGCGGTTGGCATGCGGTTCATCGGCCGTCTCGTACCAGCGGCACATGGCCCAGAAAACCAGCGCCGTGAACAGCGAACTCATGGCATACACTTCTCCTTCCACGGCACTGAACCAGAACGTGTCTGAGAAGCAGTAGGCCAGCGCGCCCACGGCCCCTGCGCCAAAGATGGCAATCGCCTTGGAAAGGCTGATGGCCGATACCCCGTCCTCCGGGGCATCGGCCTTTTTTATTGCCCCGGCAGAGGGGGTGCCGGACAGAAGCCGCCGTGCAAAAAACACGATGGTCAGGTACAGGAACATGACCGTGAGCGCACTGAGAAGGGCGTTCATGGCATTGATGGCTACAGCGGCATGCGCGGCATCAAAGGGAATGGAGAACAGCCGGGCGAAGAGCTGGAACACCGGGTTTCCCGGAGGGTGTCCCACTTCCAGCTTGTACGACGATGCGATGAATTCTCCGCAGTCCCAGAACGATGCGGTGGGTTCTATCGTGGAAAGATAGGTGGCCGATGAGATGACCAGAACGGCCAGCGCCACAATCCAGTTCCACTTGTTGAAGGTTTTCTTGTCCATAGAATACAAAGGTAAGTATTTTTTAGTTGTAGAAAAATGCTAACTTTGTGAAAATTTAAACCTATACCAATATGTCACAGTATTTTTACGACATGATTCCCAAGGAGGAATTTGACAGGATTCCCTATCTTCCCACCATGGGACAATTTGTCGACTGGTTCACAAAAGAGTACGCTTCCATGCCCGCTCTTTCCGATACCGTTAACACCATCAACTATGAAGAACTGGGCCACCG
>DGHE01000089.1:3734-10057 GCA_002392525.1 Bacteroidales bacterium UBA3856
GGCCTTCCCAAAGGCTCCCACATCGCCATCTTCGACCGCAACAGCCAGGATGCCATCGAACTGTTCCTGGCCGTCACCAGCGCCGGATACGTTGCCATGAATTTCCCCTCGGCCCTCCCCGAGATGGCCGTCGTGGGCTCCTGCATGAAATTCGACATCGCCGCCATCTTCGTCCGTGAGGAATTCATGCCCCTCACCGGCAAGCTGCAGGGCGTGAAGGTGCTCCCCGCCGGCAGCATCGCCGACACCGAGGCACCATCGGCCCAGATAGACTCTTCACCGGAGGTACCACCGGCCAGCCCAAGGGTGCCGTCCTGAGCCACCGCGCCCTCATGAGAGGCAACTACAACGCCGTTTTCAAGCCCGGTAAGGTCATCGGCGTACACCGCTATATCGCCATTCTGCCCATGAGCCATGTGTTCGGCCTCATCGCCGGCATCATGGGTTGCTTCTATACCGGCAACCTCATCTACACCTGCGAGGACATGAAGGCAACCATCGGCAAGCTGCCGGTCCTGAAGCCCACCGTCCTCGTGATAGTGCCGGGCATCTGCGACATCCTCAGCGGTCTTGTGAAGATGTACGGTCCCCAGTTCCTGGGCGGCAGTCTCCGCATGATCATCGCCGGCGCCGCCAACGTGCCGCCGCGCCTGGTGGACATCTTCACCAAACTGGGCGTTGAGTTCTGCTTCGGCTACGGCCTCACGGAGGGCGCCAACCTCACCAGCGCCAACGCCAATGCCGTGGAGAAGCCCACTTCCATCGGCAAGGTCTATCCCGGTCAGGAGACCAAGGTGGTGGACGGTGAGCTCTGGATCAAGGGAGACAACGTCTTCTCCGGCTACTACAAGGATCCCGAAAAGACGGCCGAGGCCCTTACCCCCGACGGCTGGCTCCGCACCGGAGACCTCGTGCACTTTGACGAGGAAGGCTTCCTCTACATCACCGGACGCATCAAAAACCTCATCATCCTCGCTAACGGAGAAAATGTGAGCCCCGAGTCCCTCGAGGAGCCCTTCTATGCAGACCCCTGCGTGCGCGACGCCATGGTAAAGGAGGACGAATTCAACGGCCGCCAGGTAATCGCCATCGAAATCCTGCCCTTCATGCCTGCCTTTGACGGCAAGCCCTGGGAAGAAGTGGAGGCCTACATGAACGCCCTGGTAAAGAAGGTGAACGCAACGCTTCCCAGCACCCATCAGATTGTGAAAGTAACCGTACGCACGGAGGACTTCAAGCGTACGGGCAGCATGAAAGTATCGCGCATATGACACGGGAAGAAGTATTTGAAGGACTCAAGGAAATCCTCACGAACATCCGCCCCAACACAGACCTGAGCAAAGCCGGCTTCGAGACCGAACTTGTCCGGGAACTGGGAGTGGACTCGCTTACCATGCTCATCCTGTCGCTGGCTGCCGAGGAAAAGTTCGGCATGCACTTTCCCGACGGCGCTCCCGCTCCGTTCACGGTCGGCGACGTCTGCGACGCCGTCCTCGCCGCCAAACAGTAGCGCCGCGCCCAGCTCCTAAATCGCTCTGTATTAGCGTATTATTAAAATCTCTTTAGGCTGCTCGGCCTAAAGAGATTTTATTATAGTCCTAATAATCAACCATTTACATGCGGTGCGCAATGATAGACATTAATGGGAAAAGTTGTATATTTGCAGGTTACTAAACCAAACGTGATGCTAAATCTGACCATTGTTCCCGTAAAAGGGAAGCGTATGCTGCGGCAGTTCATTCAGTTTCCCCTGGATCTTTATAAGGATTGTGACAAGTGGGTGCCCGCTTTCGAGGACGACGAATACAAGTCCCTGGGCCCGGAGAATCCCTCCCTTTCGTTCTGCGACAGGGAACTCTACCTCGCCTTCCGCGGGGAAGAGGTGGTGGGCCGGGTCGCTGCCATCATCAACCACAACGCCAACAAGAAGTGGGGAGAGGAAGTGGTGCGCTTTGGCTGGATAGACTTCGTGGAAGACTTCGAGGTGGCCAAAGCCCTCGTGGATACCGTGGCCGATTGGGGCAAAGCCCGCGGCTGTACCAAGATCAAAGGTCCCCTGGGCTTTACCGACATGGACCGCGAAGGCCTTCTGGTAGAAGGTTTTGAGAACGAGAGTCCCTTCACGGTTATCTATAACTACCCCTATTACGGCGAATTCCTGGAGCGTATGGGCTTCACCAAAGACGCCGACTGGACGCAGCGTTTCATCGAGTTCTCCGACAAACTGCCCTCCATGTTCCAGTACGCAGACCTGGTGGAAAAACGTTACGGCGTACATATCTATCGCGCCTCCACAATGCGCAAGATGGCCCGCCGCGGCCGTGAGATGTTCCACGTGCTCAACAGCGCCTTTGCCGGCCTGTACGAGTACAGCCAGCTCTCCAAGGAGCAGATAGACGGCTATGTCAAGCAGTATGTCCCCGTTCTCAACAAGGACATGGTAGCTTTTGTGGTCAATGACAAGGATGAACTCGTCGCCTTCACGGTAACCATGCCGCACATCAGCGCTGGTGTCCGCAAGGCCAAAGGCCGTATCTTTCCCTTTGGCTGGATGCACATCCTGCCCGAGCTCAATCCCCGGAAAAACCACATGGCCGAAGGCCTCCTCATCGGCGTACTCCCTGAATATCAGACCAAGGGGGCAGCCCTTCTCATGTTCAAGTACCTGCACGAGAACTTTATCAAACTGGGAATCAAGCGTATGCTGCTTAACCCCCAGCTCGAAGAGAATCACAAGGTGCAAACCTTGTTCGGCGACTATGATCCCAAGCCCTACCAGCGCCGCCGCTCATACGTAAAAGCGATTACCCTGTAAACGCTTGATTATTAGCACCCTAACAAAATCTCTTTAGGCCGATCAGCCTAAAGAGAAAAACCTAGGACATTGATAATAAACAGTTTAGGCGGGGTGCGCATTATTTTTCGCCGATGAACATACGGCAAAGGCCGAAGGTGAAAGCCTTGTGGCGGACGCGGGAGAAGCCGGCATCGGCCATCATGGCGCAGAAGGCCTGCGGGGAAGGGAATGCGTGCACGGAGGCGGGAAGATACTGATAGGCAGCCTTGTTGCCGGAGACGAGGCCACCAATCCAGGGAAGGATGTGCATGAAATAGAGGTCATAGAACCAGCGAACCGTCTTGTTCCGGGGAACGGAAAGTTCCAGAATCACGGCTTTTCCGCCAGGTTTCAATACCCGGTAGAACTCCTGAAGGCCTTTCTCCTTGTGTTCGAAGTTCCGGATGCCGAATGCACAGGTGACCCGGTGGAAGCTTCCCTCTTCATACGGGAGGTTTTCGCCATCGGCTACCTGTAGACGGATGCGGTCGTGCACGCCCTCGTGCGCGGCCTTTTCCATGACAAGGGCCATCATACCCTCGGAGATGTCGGCCCCAATCACCCGCGAGCCGGAACCAGCAGCGGCGGCAATGGCAATGGTGCTGTCACCAGTGCCGCACGCCACGTCCAGAATCTGCTGCGGCGTCCCGTCCACAATCTCCTTGAGCGCATGCTTTCGCCAGAGCTTGTCTACATTCAGGGACATGACATGGTTCAACTTATCGTAAGACGGAGCAATTCCGTCAAACATTTCCTGGATTTTCTCTTTCTTAGGCATGTCTTTAATTCGAAGTGACTTAAAGCGACCATCAGGTCGCCGGCCGGGCCCGGGATTTTTCGCAGAAAAATCGTAGAGGGCGAAAAGGCCGCAGGGGGATAATAGGGGGGCAGCGCCCCCCTCTACGGTACAGGATCATAGCCGCTTCCGCCCCAGGGGTGGCAGCGGAGAATACGTCTGACAGTCAGATACAGTCCCTTGAAGGGGCCATGCTTGCGGAACGCTTCCAGCGCATACTGCGAGCACGTAGGCGTAAACCGGCAGGAAGGCGGTGTAAAGGGGCTGATGCACACTTGGTAGAACTTGATGAGCACCACCGCCGGAAAAATAAGTATCTTTTTAAGCGTTGGATGCATGGGCGATGGCGGTGAGGGCAGCGGTCATGTCGGCATAGACGGCCTCATAGGGAAGGACTTCCCGGGAGGTGTACACAAACAGGACATCCACGCCGGAGCCCAGCAGCGCTTTCTGCCTGCGGTAACTCTCGCGGATGCGGCGTTTGAGAAGATTGCGCTTGACGGCGCGTTTGAAGTTTCGCTTGGGAACCGACACCACAATACGGGAAAGCCCATCGTCTTCCCGCTTGACGTATTTGCAGCGCAAGCACCCGGCCGTTACACCCTTGCCATGCTCGAACAGTTCTGCGACGGTAACAGCACCGCAGAGACGTTCGCTTTTGGTAAGGGTTTCATCGGACATAAGAAATTAAAGACTTGCCAGATAAAGCTCGATGGCACGGGCCACCGAGGGAGCCTCCGGAGAGGGTGCCTTGACATCGATGCGCAAACCGGCCTCCTCCATGGCCTTCACGATGGAACGGCCATAGGATACCATCTTGATGTCTCCCTGCTTGAAATCCGGGAAGTTCTCCTGGAGGGATTTGACATCGGCCGGATTGTAGAAGACGATCATGTCAAAGTCTTCCAGCTTGATATCCTTGAGGTCGTTGCTCACAGGCTTTACAAAAACACCGGTGGAATACTCCAGTTCACGCTCCTGGAAGAGCCCGGCCAGGGCATCTACGGAAGAGCCTTCGGTCATGGTGATGAGGAACTTCTCCCCCTTGTGCTTGGGGCCGATGAGCGTAACCACGCTCTCCGGAGTTCCGTCTCCGAAGAAAATCTTGCGCTTACGATATACGATGTGCTTCTGCAGGTACATGGCCACAGCCTCCGTGGTGCAGAAGTACTTCATGGTCTCGGGGATCTTCACGCGCAGTTCCTCCGCCAGGGAGAAAAAGGCGTCGATGACGTGACGGGAAGAAAACACGATGGCCGAATACTCCAGGAAGTTGATGCGCTGGGCGCGGAACTCCCGGGAAGTAAGGGGCTCGATCCTGAAAAAGGGAGTAAATTGGAACTGGGCGCCAAACTTCTCCGTAACGGCCTGATATTGTGTGAGAACGCGCGGAGCGTTCTGGGATACCAAAATCTTCTGGATGCTCATTTTTCTTTCTACTTCTCTCTACAGTACGATTGCCGAAACGATTAGTGCCGAACTGGGCAAAATTTCGAGCGCGCAAAGGTACAAAAAAGTTCGCAAAGGATTGCAAGATAATGCTAAAATTTGCGCACGACGGACAAGAAAAGCAAAATAGAGCACAAGCAGTTCTACCTGGAGAACTTTCTGAATGACAGTGTTTTCACATCCGAAAAGTGCTAGTACTCCAGTTGTGAAGAGCGCCAATACCACAAGGAGGATAAAATACGTATAGGCGGTGCGGCGCGACAGGCAGTAAAAGTCGTTGCCCCGCCGGGGTTTGAGGAGTGCATACATGGCAAGGCGCAGAAGGGCGAACACAGCAAACACGCCGATGAGCACCAGGAGGCGCCACTCCTCTCCCCAGGTATACAGGAAGGCGGCATCGTACACCTTGTAGTAGTACGTGAGCAGGGATGCGGGGAGCAGCAGGACGATGGCGACCAGGCGGCGGTCGTTGCTGGCGCGGACGCTATTCTCCAGCGAAACGCTGCCGCGGGCCCTGAACAGGCTGTCAAACAGCAGCGGAGCCAGGCTCAGGAAGCGGGGAAGGAAGGCAATGGCAGCCAGGATAAAAGCCACCGCCAGGACAATAAAAAGCACAGAAAAACCCTCCGACGTGCCCGCGACGGCATCGGAGGGAGTATGGTCAAGCAGCAACCGGCCGCTGGTAAAAGGCTCTTGGAGCAACATCAATTTCCTCTTTTGGCGTTGTAGCCCAAGCCCTGCAAAATAGATACCACTTTATCACGAAAATCTCCCTGAATGGTAATTTCTCCGTCTTTTGCACTGCCGCCCACCCCGAGCCGGGTCTTGAGCGTGCGTCCCAGTTCCCTGAGGTCATCGGCCTTCCCAACAAAACCGGTGATGAGCGTCACCTGTTTGCCGCCTCGGTTGCGACGGTCTATCCCCACGATAAGACGCTGGCGGGACGGCGGAAGCGTATCGGCCTCCTCCTCCCCCTGCGTCTGGTACTGAAAGTCCGGGTTGGTGGAGAACACCACGCCCAGCCTGTCTTTCCAATCACTTCCCATGCTTAACGGTTTCTGTCTGCAGCCTGTGCCAGCGAGCGCAGGTGAGCATTTAACTTGTCATCTGCCACCAAACTCTCCAGCGTGCAGTGCATGCGGTAGCGCCAGTAGTGACGGGGAATGGCCGGAATGTTGATGCGTTCATCGGCCGGATTTCCCTGATACCGGACCTCTCCGTCGGTGGCCAGCCAGTCCTGCA
>DGHE01000097.1:0-1797 GCA_002392525.1 Bacteroidales bacterium UBA3856
GCCTGGAATGCCGGAAAGAAATTCAGTGAGTAACTCCCTAATACCTTTTTGCTATGAGAATGGACGGCAGGCGTGAGAGCCGCAACGTAGAAGACCGCCGCGGCATGAGCGGCGGCGCAAAGGCCGGCATGGGAATCGGCGGAATTGCCATCGTGGCAATTATCACCCTCCTTATGGGCGGGAACCTGGGGGATGTCCTTAGGGTAGTGCAGGGTGCGGGCGGCATCGGCACCGTTTCCGAGCAGTCCTATGAACCCACGGAAGAGAACGAGGCCCTTGCCAAGTTCTCCCGCCAGATCCTTGCCTCCACGGAGGATGTCTGGAGCGCCTACTTCCGTCAAAACGGCCTTGGAGAGTACCGTAACCCCACCCTGGTGCTCTACACCGGCACCACTTCCACCAACTGCGGTCAGGGCCAGGCCGCCATGGGTCCCTTCTATTGCAGCGCAGACGAAAAACTCTACATAGACCTTAGTTTCTTCTCCAGCATGGACACCCAGCTTGGCGCAGACGGAGATTTCGCCTACGCCTATGTCATTGCCCATGAGGTAGGCCACCATGTCCAGAATCTTGTGGGCACACTTGGAGAGGCCCATTCCCAGATGGCCCGCATGAGCAAGACAGATTCCAACCGCATGAGCGTGCGCATAGAACTTCAGGCCGATTTCTACGCCGGCGTATGGGCCCACTATGAGAGCTCAATGTTCTCCTCCATCGAGGACGGAGACCTTCAGGAGGCCATCCGCTGCGCTTCCGTGATTGGCGACGACTACCTCCAGAAGAAGGCCCAGGGCTATGCCGTAGAGGAATCCTTCACCCACGGCACCGCCGCCCAGCGTATGCGTTGGCTCAAAAAAGGCATGCAAACCGGAGACCTCCGCCAGGGCAACACCTTCTCCCTTAGGGATTCCGAGCTTTAGTCCCGCCCCTTATCTATTTCTAGCGGGCCCAGACCTCGTCGGTGAAGATGAATCCGGGGGCGCCGGCGCCGGGATGCCACTCCGGGATTGTGCCTATGTTTACGGCGTGGATTTTCACATAGCGGGCCGAACAGTTAACGGAAAGTTCGGCATCCCACACCTGGATGGTCATGTCGCGTTCGTCAACAGTGTTTTCCACACGGCCTGCGGGAGTGAAGGTGTTGCCATCTGAGGACACTGAGAATTCCACATACTTCGGCATCCATATCCAGGAGCGAGCGTCCTGGCAGAAACCGGCTCCCACAATGCTCAGGGGCCTTTCTTCAAGAAGGTCCAGAACTGCCACAAAGTCTGTATCCTGGTACCCTTGCCAGCCCCCGGTGCGCCAGTTGATGCTGCCGCGGGTGCCGTCTATGAGACCGGTGTCACCGCCGGCGTTGTACTGACGGCTATAGCGGGTGAGAATCTTGATGGCGCGGTCTTTCTGGACCTGCCGGACGCTGCACTTAGTGACAAAACTGCGACGACCGTTCTTTACAGACCAGGCCTCAAGGGTGCAGGGCTCCGTTACGGTAAACGGGCCGGTGTAGAAGGTTTCGGCCCCGCCGGCGATGCTGTAGAAGATGGCGCCTTCGCCTTTTATGGCAACTTCCAGGGAATCCGTGAAGATGTCGCTCCCCATCACGAAGGCTGGATTGGTGACAATGCCAGGGAAGGAGATCTCTCCGCTCGCTTCGCTCGGTCGAGATGACAAAGGGGCATCGCCACGTTTTGTCATTTCGAGCGAAGTCGAGAAATCTCCCACCGGACAAACGGGGTACTTCCCAATGGAGGAAAGCACGTACCAGGCGCTCATCTGGCCGCAGTCGTCGTTGCC
>DGHE01000097.1:1840-3589 GCA_002392525.1 Bacteroidales bacterium UBA3856
AGGCCGTCGGGGGCGCTGGAGTAAAGGGTTTCAAGGATTTCATTCACGCGGGCCTGCCGTTTTTCAGGTTTGCCGATGGCGTCGTAGAGGTACGCCACGTGGTGGCTTGGCTCGTTTCCGTGGGCATACTGGCCGATTAGCCCGGTGATATCGGCCTGGGTTCGGCCGGTAGTTTGCTCCGGAGCCTCGAACAAGGCATCCAGACGAGCCTCAAAGGCCTCAGGGCCACCAAGGGCTTCAATGAGCCCGGGGATGTCGTGGGGTACAAAGAAACTGTACTGCCAGGAGTTTGCCTCCGTGTAGTTGTTGTTCACTTCCCTTGGGTCAAAAGGCTTGAACCACTGTCCGTTAAGCCTTGCACGCATGAATTTGGTCTCAGGGTCCAGCACGTTTTTCCAGTACTGGGAACTTTCCATGAACTTCCGGTACTCTTCCATGTGCCCAAGCTTCAGGGCAACCTGCGCCACGCACCAGTCGTCAAAGGCATATTCAAGGGTCTTGGACACGCTCTCGTGCTCGTCATCGGCCAGTACAAGGCCGTTTTTACGGAAACTGTCCAGGCCGAATTCCGGATTGTTCGCGCTTGCAACCAGCGCCTGGAAAGCGTGCTCGTAGTCAAAGCCGGTGAGGCCGCGGGCAATGGCATCGGCAATGACGGGAGCGCTGTTATAGCCTATCATGCAGTTGGTTTCATAGCCGGAGAGCTCCCAGACGGGCAGTTTTCCGGCTTCGTCGTAGATGGAGAGCATGCTCCTTATGAAATCCACAGAGCGCTCCGGCTCAATTTCCATAAGCAGCGGATGAAGCCCCCTGAAGGTATCCCAGAGGGAGAAAACGGTGTAGCGTTCCCAGCCTTCGGCCTTATGGATTTCTCCGTCCATACCACGGTATTCCCCGTTTACGTCTGAATAGAGAGTGGGGTGGATGGCGGTATGGTAAAGGGCCGAATAAAAACGCCTTTTATGTTCTTTGTCCTTGTACGGACACTTGACTTTCCCAAGATACGCCTCCCAGGCCTTTCCGGTGGCTTTTTTCTGTTCTTTCAAGGACTTAGGGTAATCGCTCATGAGGTTTTCCTTGGCATTCTGCCATGACACTGAGGAAATGCCAACCCTCACGGTGAGTTTTTTCCCGGGGAAGAAGATGTTGGCAGATGGGCCCACAATACCCTTCCCAAGCGCCTTCTCCGAGAACTCCATATAGAAGTATACCCTCTGCCCGCGAGCCCAGCTGCTGGAAGTGCGGTGCCCGTAGCACACATTCCCTTTTACGTTTATCTCATAATCGTCAAGAGGATCCCTGTGCCGAAGGTCCACTGTGATGCTGGCCGGCCCGGAGAACTTGTATTCGTGCATGGCGCTCCTTCGGCCTGCAGTTAGTTTTGCCTCAACGCCGGTGTCTTCCAAAAACACCTGGTAGTACCCCGGAGAGGCCTTTTCCTTTTTGTGGGAGAAGTGTGACGGCTTACCCCCGGGAGTGATGAGGATATCACACCAGTCGTCGCAGCCAGTACCGCTGAGATGGGTATGGCTGAAGCCGTAGATCACGGAGTCGGAGTAGTGGTATCCGCTGCATCCGTCCCAGTCTCCGGCTTTTGGCCTGGTGTCCGGGCTCAGTTGAATCATGCCGAAGGGGTAAACCGCCCCCGGGAACGTGTGGCCGTGGGCGTCCGTGCCTACAAACGGATTCACAAACGGCAGAAGCGAAGCGAGTATTGTGGCTATAAGTGTCATCATACCACAAAATTAG
>DGHE01000083.1:0-3740 GCA_002392525.1 Bacteroidales bacterium UBA3856
GGAGAGATGCTCGAGTGGCTTAAGAGGCACGCCTGGAAAGCGTGTATACTCCAAAAGGGTATCCCGAGTTCGAATCTCGGTCTCTCCGCAAATCAAGGAATGGCATCGCAGCGCAGCTGCGGTGCTTTTTTTTGTAGCCAGCACGTCAAAAATTGGGGCTAATGGTAAAACACATATTTTTCCCGGTGATCCGTAATGAGCCACAAGAAGGCGTTCCGCCAGCTGCACGTGGCGCTTAACCACCGTTTAGTCAATGAGTTAGCACAACTGACGGGTATGAGAAACGCACCCGTCAGTTGTGCTAACCAGCTTTCATTCAACGACTTAAGCGCCACGGCCCGTGAAATGTACCAGACCTAAACCAGGGGATGGCGTTGGACCTGGTCCAAAGAACAGGCCACTGAAGCAACTCCAATGGGTACGGCCACATCGGCAGTGCCAGGCGCCGTTCCGCGAAGGGGATGCGCTACAGCAGCACCTCGATGCGGTTCTGAGAAGTGGCGGAAAGGGCCGGGAGCGTCACTACAACGCAGCCGGAGCCGTACGCCGTCGTGCCGGCACCAGCACCAGCGCCAGCACCATACGCCGTCGCGCCGGAACCAGCACCAGCACCAGCGCCAGTACCAGCGCCAGTACCAGTACCAGCACCAGCACCAGCACCAGCACCAGCACCATACGCCGCAGCCTCAACCGTTTCGCCATTCACCAGGACGCGGCGAACGGCGGTGCGGCCTTCCAGCACAAGGTACACATGGCGCTCGGAAGGGGCACCATCATAGGAGCCCTCGCGGGGGTGGAGCGTTATGGAAAGCTTGTTCCCGCTAAGGCGCTTCTCGATCAGGGTGAAGGCGCAGTTGGAAGCGTAGTCTTTGGAGGTGCCGTCGTCCTCGTACAGGCGGAAGGAGGACTTGCCGGCACCGGGCACTACCAGGATACCCAGGGTGTCGGAGGGTTCCTGCAGGTTACGGATTCCCTGTCCGGCCAGGGGCAGGATGCTGCCCGCCTTTACGAACCAGGGGTTCTCGTCAATGGCATAGCGCAGTGTCTTGCGGCTGCCACCCCTGTGCAGTGTGTGAGTGGCCATGTCCCACCAGTCGTTTCCGGAAGGGAACCAGACCTCGCGGGCCGATTTTCCGTCGGCGCCGGCCGGCTCGCAAATCACCGTAGCGAGGATGCGGTCTCCGAACAGATACTCTTCATTGTACGAATAGGCCTCGGGGCGCTCCGGGTAGGCATAGTAGAGCGGACGGCACAGGCATACGCCGGTGTCGTAGGCTTCCCGAGCGAAGGTATAGATGTACGGAGACAGCGTGTAACGCAGCCGGATAGCGGCCTTCATGTATTCGAAATGCTCCGGGAAAGCCCAGATCTTGCGCTCCAGGTTGGCGCTCTGGGTAGAGTGCGTCTTGAAGATGGGCGTAAATACGCCGTACTGCAGCCAGCGCGTGTACATTTCGGGGTCGGTGAGGCGCTCGTGCCCTCTTTTCTGCATGTGGCCGCCAATGTCATGGCCCCAGTAGCCGTAACCCACATTGGAAGCCGTGGCCGTAAAGTACGGAAGGAACTTGAGGACGCTCCACTCGTCGTGCGTGTCTCCGGAGAAGCCCAGCTGATAACGGTGGCTTCCCAAGCCGCCCCAGCGGTGGTAGATGAGGGGGCGCTCGGTTCCATGGGCGTCCTTGTCGTTGAAGAACGCATGGTTAATCCAGAACGTATTGCTGAGGCCCTTCACATAGCGGGACTCCAGCCACTGCTGCCAGTCCAGCCACCAGAAGTCCACGCCCTGCTTCTCCAACGGACGAATCACGCTGTTAAAGTAAGCATCGGCCCAAGCCTTCTGCGTCATGCGGTAAGGGACGCTGGCCTTGTAGCCGGCCTTCCCTACCGGCTTTCCGTTGCCGGCATAGAGGTAGCCGCCCTCCCCGAAGACATAGTCCTTGGGGCCGTCGTAATCCTGCGTGCGGGAAAGGTAATCCTTCACAAAGGCGGGATAGCACTCCTCGTAGGGACGGATGCCCGACGCCGGATGCAGATTGAGGGCCGTCTTGTAACCCATGGCATGGAGCTCACCGAGGAAGGCTTCGGGGTCCGGGAACAGGTCCCGGTTCCAGGTATATCCCGTCCAGCCGCGTCCCTGGCCAAAGTCGTCGGGGCCCAGACGGCGGCCCATATCCTTATAGGTGTAGTGCCAGTCCATATCCACAATCATCACGTCCATGGGAACGCCGTGCTCTTTCATCTCGCGGCCCAGCGCCAGGAGTTCGTCGTCGGTGAAGATCCAGTAGCGGCTCCACCAGTATCCCAACGTCCACTTCGGGGGCATGGGAATGCGGCCGGCCACCTTGACAAAGTCTCCGAGGGCAGCCGTGTAGTCGTGGCCGTAGGCAAAGAGATACCAGTCCAGGCGGTCTCCCGCGGGACGCTCCGTCACCCAGCCATCGGCCGAGAAAAGATGCCGCTCCGACTCGTCTACAAGCGCCCAACCGTCGCGGGAGAGGATGCCCTTTTCCAGCTCCGAGGCCGAGTAGGCAATCTGCTCAAAACCCAGGCTGCCGTCCAGGGTGCGCACGGTGCCCTTTAGGTTTCCGGCATCGGAAAGGCCCGGCACCCAGGTGCCCATGCCATGACGGACGCTCAGGTTATCGGCAGAAAAACGTCCCCCCTTATACCAGAGGGTGAGTTTTCCTGTCTTGATGACAAGCTCCCCGCCCTTCACGGAGGAGGTGAAGGACGGCACCGGCAGATCGCGGTTCACGATGGCCAGCGAGGCTCTATCTTCGAAGACGCCGTCACTAGCCCACTCCATACGGACGAGGCGGTCAGTGAGAACGGTGAAACGGGCATTGCCAAACTCCACCACGGCGGAAGGATTGGCCTTGGGATTATTCTGCGCAAAGGCCGGAAGGGCCAGCAGCACAAGAAGAAGGGAAAACAGTCTTTTCATATTACTTCAGCGTTGCAATCACTTTTTCGTTGATGGCCCGGAGCGCTTTCTCGTCCATCTTGATGACGGCACGGTCATAGGTCATGAGGCCGTTCACCTCGCCCTCCACGTCGGTGGTCTGGGTGTAGACGCCGGCCGACACGCCGGAAAGAATCTCGGGAATGAATTCATCGACATAGCCGGAATAGATGCGGAGAACTTCGTCCGAGTCCTTGGCCAGGCCCTGATAGCCCCAGTTGTTGTTTTCCTGCCACAGGTGGCCGGGGACGGCATAGCCGATGCCTCCGTACTCGCCCAGCACGTCAATCTGAGCGCCGCCACTGCGGAATTTCATGACGGGATTGGGGTAGTTGTGGTTATCCAGGATATCTCCGCAAAGGCGGGAGTTGCCGCCCGATGCGGAGTTGATGAGGCGGGTAGCGTCGATGCTCCGCGTATAGTCCACCACTTTCTCGGTGTCGAACTGGCCCCACGCCTCGTTGAAGGGAACCCACACCACAATGGAAGGGTGGTTCCGGAGCTGGAGCATGATCTCCTTCCACTCCTTGTAGTACGTTGCCTTGGCTTCGTCGGAAAGCGGGTAATCGGAGCCGGTGTTGTAGGCATGCTGCCCCCACTCCCCTTTCATGTTGTCGGCAATGGAAGGCATGTCCTGCCACACGCAGATACCCAGGCGGTCGGCCCAGTAGTACCAGCGTTCGGGTTCTACCTTGATGTGCTTGCGAATCATGTTGAACCCGAAGTCGCGCGTTTTCTCAATGTCAAACTTGAGGGCTTCGTCGGTGGGGGCGGTGTA
>DGHE01000083.1:3828-27362 GCA_002392525.1 Bacteroidales bacterium UBA3856
GGCCACCAGCCCTGGTCCAGCGGACCAAACTGGAAGTAAGGCTTTCCGTTAAGGCCCATGCGGCGGAAGCCCTTCGCGTCACGCACCTCGGCGCTCTCGCGGATGGCCGTGTATCCCTTCACGGCGTCAACGGTCTGTCCATCCTTGCGGAGCTCGACCTCCAGGCCGTACAGGTAGGGGTGCTCCGGGCTCCAGAGTTCGGGGTTTTCTACTTTGATGCAGGCCGATGTTCCCACGGGAGCGGACGTCTCGGCAAGCACGCTGCCGGTGCCATCGGCCAAGAGGCGGTAGACGAGTTCATCGGCCTCCCCCTCTACGCTGGCCGAGAGGGAGAGGGTGCCGTCCAGGGTTGCATCGGCCTGATAACCCGTAATATGGGCCGATGGTACCGGCTCCATCCATACACTCTGCCAGATGCCGGTGACAGAGGTGTACCAGATGCCGCCGGGGTGGGTCACCTGCTTGCCGCGCGGCTGGAGATCGTTGTCGGTGCCGTCGGTGACACGGACCGTCAGATGCTGCTTGCCGGGCACGAGGTAAGGGGTGATGTCCACGGAGAAGCGGGTGTAGCCGCCCGTGTGCACGGTAACGGGCTGGCCGTTGAGGCAGACCTCGGCCTTCCAGTCTACGGCGTCAAAGTGCAGCAGCGTACGGTCTTCCCTCCAGGAACGGGGAACGGCGAATGTGCGTTCATACCACAACACACTGTCTTTTCCTACGGTTTTGCCTACGCCGGAAAGGGATGATTCTATGCAGAACGGAACCAGGATCATGCCCTCTGGAGCGGGCATTTCCACCGCTTCAGAAGACGTGATGGCATAGTTCCAAAGCCCATTGAGGGACCTCCACTCCTGGCGCACCATAGTGGGACGGGGATATTCGGGTAGGGCTTTGGAAGGCGAAACATCCTGGGCCCAGCGAGTACGGATGTGGTCCCCTACGGGGCTCCAGGATGTGTTTTCGGTGCAGGAAACTGCTAAAGCAAGGCCGGCGACTGCCGCAAGGAATGTTTTTTTCATTGACGAGTGGTTGAGTTTGTTCATACAAAGTTAGAAGAAATACTGAACATATCAAAGGGCTTCCTGCAAGGGAACGAAGGAGTAGCCACGGCGCTGGAGGGTGCGGATGAGGCGCGGGAGGTGGGTGTAGAACTTGTCGGTGCGGGCGTCGTCGGTGCCCAGGTGGATGAGCAGGATGTGACCGTTCAGGCCTTCCGATGCCTCAACGGAGAGCAGTTTGTCCAGGATGAAGCGGCTGCTGTAGTAGTGGGGCATGTCGGGGGTGGTGTAGTCGCCGTTGGTATAGGTGCCGGACGTGTAGTTCACCAGCTGCAGACCCATGGAGCGGGCCCAGGAGGAGATGGTGGCGTTGTAGTACTCGTAGGGAGGCATGAAAAGAGGGGCCGATGCCGGCGTAATGCCGAAGGGGGCCATGACCTCGTAGCTGCGGCGGATATCGGCCTCGAACTCCTCGCGGGTGAGGAGGAGGGAATCGCGCTTGCCCCAGGGGGCGTAGAGCAGGTGGCCGTAGCTGTGGCTGCCTACGTAGTGGCCATCGGCCAGAAGGGCTCGCACTACGCCGGGGTACTTCTCGAAGAACTCGCCGGTGAAGAAGAAGGCGCCCTTGATGCCGAACCGTTTCAGGGTGGCGCGGATGGAGGCGGCGCCATCGGCCTTGTCGGCGGCGGTGAAAACCAGCGAGATGCGCTTAAGGGAAGGGTCCGTGCGCACGATGCCGCCCTGGAAGCAGACGTTCCGGGAGGCCTGGGCGCTCCCCGCTGCCGGGCCGTCACCATCCCCCTGGGCCTTTCCTTCCATCTCATAGGCCGAGAGCGGGAAGGTGAGGCTGGCGGTGCCGTCCATGGTGGGCTCGTTGGTGGAATAGTCGTGGGTGGAGTCGTGGTAGACGAGGCGGCCGGGCTGGAAGCGCTCGTAGTTGATGCCTCCTTCGGTGTTCACGCCCAGGAGCGAGCCAAAGATGGTGTCATAGACGGGGCCGTCCACCAGGCCGCCGGTGGTGTTGCCCAGCTTGTAATTGATGATGAAGGAATGCGGCTGCGTGGGGTACACTCCGCCCTTTGGCAGCTCCACGATCATGCTTACGCCCCAGGGATTGCAGCCAAGGAGCCAGTCCCGAAGGGCACCTTCCATTTCCTCGTAGGTGCGGTCTCCGGTGATTTGCCGGTACAGGATGCACTGCGACAGGAGAGCGGCGGTGAGGTTATTGGAGCACCACGTCCCGGGAACACCGAAGAGGAAAGGACTTCCCTGCGCCCGGTCCCAAACGCGGGCGATACCGCTGCGGAGGTTGCGTACGAACTCTTCCCTCCCCTGGGCAGCCAGGTGCGCGTGTCCCATGTTCATAAAAGGGTACCACTGGTAGTGGCGGGCGCTGTCGGCCCCCATCCAGGGCGTGACGGGCTCCTGCCGGCCATACTCCACGGCCTCCAGGAGGAACTTGCGGTCTCCGGTGAGGCGGTACATTTCCACGCCGGCCAGCTCCATGTCATCTACCCAGTTGGTCTCCTCGTAGATGTAGGGACTCACGACGGAAGCCGTCTGGTGGAAGCCGGGGTACTTTACGCCGGTTTCCCAGGCATCGGCCGCCTTCTCCCGGATGCGGGCGGCAAGTTCCGGATAGTAGGGCGCCAGCACGCGGCTGCCGATGCTGAAGGCCGATGCATACTTTCCCACGATGGACGCCTTTCCGGTGGTTTTGTTCACCCCGCCGTGGCGTCCCTGCTGCTGCGGCTGCCCTGTCGCGTAGTACACCGGACGGGCGCCGCCCTTGCCCCAGCCGTAGTCGGCCTGATCCTCCGGCGGACGGCGCATGCCCACGTGGTCGCGGTCATCGGCCAGCTGATTGTAAAACTCTCCCGGCTCCGGGTTCATGCGGTCCAGCCAGTCCAGCCCCCAGCGGATCTCGTCCACGATGTCGGGGATGCCGTTGGCGCCAGGGGTACCATCGGCCCGGAAAGCGTCCCCGAAGGCCTTCGGGTTGCGCTCATAGGCGTAGGCCATCTGGTAGATGGCGTTGGCGGTGGTGGTTACGTACTGCAGGCAGTCGGAGGCGTCGTGCCAGCCCCCGCGCACATCCAGGTGCTGCCCGGTTTTGGTGGGATGGTAAATGATAATGGCGTCTTTCGTGTGGCAGCTGTCGCGGAGGAATGGATTGTAGCCGCAGCGCTGCTGACGCATGTAGTTAAGGACGAAGTCGGCGGTGCCGTCGTAAACGTGCGGGCCGATGGGAAACGTCTCGCTCTCCGCGTCCGCTGTTCTTATTTTGTAGGCGCCGGGCGTCCGGAACGGGCTGAAGTCCAGCCGCGCGGTGGCGGCCATCCGGCCCAGCGGGCCCGTGGGTTTTGCGGCCGACTCGAAAACGATCTTGCCCGTATAGGCGTCTATTAGCTGGAAGGATTCCGGGGCGGTGTCTCCCATATACACGGCTACTTTGGTGGCGTGCGGGAGGTAGCCCAGCTGGTTGTGACGGATCCAGCCTTCGGCGTGGAGGGGAAGGGAAAGAAAAAGTGCGAGGAGGGGGGCAAGGAACGGTTTCATGGCTCATTCTTTTTTTATGCTATAAAGTTAGCTGTTTTTTGCAAAAAGGAGAACGGGGAAATAATTATCCATTTTGGATAATCCGATTTGGATAATTGCAGCAAACACATTATTTTTGCAAAAAACAAATCATGGAAAATCCGTTCTATATAACCGGAACCATACCCGAGAAATACTTCTGCGACAGGGAGGTTGAGACCCGGAAGATTACTACCTTGCTGGATAACCAAAGCAACGTGCTTCTTACCGCATACAGAAGGATGGGCAAGACGCAACTCATCCGGCATATCTTCGAGCAAACGGACGTCAAAGAAAAATACTACACCTTCTACGTAGACCTGTTTTCCACCTCTTCGATTCGGGAAATGGCCTACTCTATGGGGAAAGAAATCTATCGATCCCTGGTTCCCAGCAAGAAACGTTCGTGGGAGCTTTTCTTTTCCACCGTCAAATCCATTGCCGCCAACTTTGGAGTAGATCCCATAACCGGAGCGCCCATCGCACAACTGCAACTAGGAGACATCCATTTCCCGGAACTGACGCTGGAAGAGATCTTCTCCTATCTGGAGCAGGCCGACAAACCCTGTATCTTTGCCATCGACGAATTCCAGCAGATTGCGAAATATCCAGAAGGAATGGTCGAAGAACTGCTACGCACGCACATCCAGAAAATGAACAACTGCCATTTCATTTTTTCGGGCAGCGACAGACACATTTTGGAGCAGATGTTTCAATCCTATGCCAAGCCATTTTACAATAGTGCAAAGCCGGTGTTCCTTGACAGAATTCCTAAAGAAAGCTATATCGACTTTACTGTTCGCCAATTCGCTCTGGCCGGCAGAGAAATGCCACAAGAAACCGTGGCATATTGCTATGACCTCTTTGACGGGTACACCTTCTATATCCACAATATCTTCCATGACATCTTTGCCTTCGATACCAGTGACGAACCGGGAATTGATATCATTCAGAAGACGCTAGCCAACATTCTGGAAGAAAACAGCCATACTTACAAAGAGCTAATGGGGAAACTGACCCTGGCGCAAAAACAGACTTTGGCCGCTATCGCCAGGGAAAAAGTAGCCCGGCATCCGACATCAGGCTCATTTGTCAAGCGACACGCTCTGGGCTCCCCCAGTTCCGTACAGAAAGCCATAGCCACTTTGCTGGATTGGCAATTAATAAGTTTCAGCGCCGATAATGGCGATAAAGAATACTTCGTCTCGGACAAGTATTTCGATTGCTGGCTGAGGGAGAATTATTAGGGCAGAACAATGAAACGGCCTGGTATTTCTTTGAATAGAGCGCAAAGATTCGTAGATTTGTTCTATGAAAAAAGCACTGCCTACTCCTTGCCCTGACAGGGTGCAAGACGGAAAAGAAGACGGCCCTGGAGTTTGGAGAGGTTGTCCTTATTATTCGACCAGGACGAGACGCAACAATTTTTCAAAGTTCTAACTAATAACCACAGTCATGAAAAAACTTTTTTACTTATTTCTGCTATTGCCGGTTCTCGCTGGATGTGACAGAACCGATACCCCCACAAACGTCACCAACACAGGCTTTACCGACACCGGCTGCAATGGCAGTGGATTCACCAAATCCGAGACCAACCCTTCACTGCTTATACTTAAGTTTGAGGGCGGGGACCTTCGCGTCACCCATACCAACGCAGTTATGAACTGCTCCATCAAAAACGGCGGGATTGCCTGCGAAGTCTCATCGGAGGGAACAACGATCCGATACAATGTCTATGAAAAAGATGGTCCCACCGCAAATTGTTGTTGCACGGTGGACGAGATAACCTCCCTGGTTAAAGGACTGACTCCCGGCGTTAAATACACCATGAAATACTGCAATTACGAACCTTTCACATTCGTGTTTGAGAGAGGTCTTCATCTCATCATTGATGTCGATTCTATTACAAAATCCTTCTAGATCTCCGTTATTGTTAATGGGATGTGTAGACTGATTGAAACGGTATCATGGTCTATTCTTTTTTCATGCTGGCAGGGCCTTCCCAAGAGGCGGTGAAGGTGTAGCCGTTGGAGAGGGAAAAGTCGGCTTCAACGCTGTAGGTGCTGCCGCCCAGGTCTTCTACCTTGAGCGTGCCCTTTGTGAGGCGGGCATCGGTGTCGCCCCAATCGGCCAGTTTGATAACGGGCGTGCCGTCCTCGGCGGGATAAGCTACGGTGTAGCCGTCTTCGTTGTTGTTTTTGTAGATAGCCACCATGTTGCCGCCCATGTTTTCCATGAAGTTGATGGTTTTGCCAAGGTCGCTGCAGCTGAGGTGGATCCAGAAGTTCTGGGTTTCGCCGTTGGGCTCGTTGTAGGTTAGCGTCAGCTGGAGTTCCTGGGGCGTAGATTCGCCCATGTAGAAGAGGTAGCCGGTGGCGGCATCGACGCCGTATTTGGTGCCGGCTTTGGTGAAGTAGCCGGGGTAGACCAGGATTTTGGCCTGATGAGACAGCTTCCCACACTCCGCAACGAGATAGCAAGTGCCGGGGGCCAGTGCCGCAAGTTTTCCATTCTGAAACGATGCGACAGATGGCATGGTGATATGGGTGGTGAGTTCCTTCAGGTTGGTGGCATTCTGGGGATAACACTCGATGGAAACATCCACCTGGTCTCCCACAAAAAACGTGACAGGCGAAGGAGTAATCTCTATGCGCTCTACCAGAATTTGAACGGGCTTTTTCTGACAGGCACAGAAAAGAAGAAGGGGAAAAAGAAAGGTTAGTTTTACTAGGTTTCGCATGCTTATAATTTGTATCTTTGTTCTATGAAAAAGATTCTGACTGCCACTATTGGACTTATCCTGGTCATTGCCGGATGCAATCCCACTCACAAAACACCCCTGGAGTTTGGAGAGGTTGTCCTTACACAAGAAGGGATGGTGCTTCCCGTAAGAAAGACACCGGATTCAAAAAAACCTTTCTGGTGCATGGATCTGTCCTTTGAGTCCCAATATGTGGTACTGAGAAGCCCGCGGCAACTGACCTCCTGCTTCATGACCTTCGCCTATGAAGCCGGAGGCCACCAGGACATCACAACCGTGGAACTGGACTTTCACAGTTTGCAGGACGGGTGGTATGTCTATGCCACATCCTACAACTGGTTCCCTCCCAAGAGTATCTTTGACAAAACCATACAGACTGGCATATACTACATTCCCTCCGATGTGGATATCCCCGAGAAGGAGCACACAGACGAAAACGGAGACAAATACACCTATCCAGACTTCACCGGCTACTATTTCATGTTTAACCGGGAAGAATCACAGCAGTATCTACAGAACCTAGCCGGGCATCTGCTATAAAACTTCCTGGAAAAGCAGTTCCACCTCTTCCACACGCTGGAGATCCACATTGTGGCTGTCCAGATAAGCAGAAACAGCATCTTTCTTTTCCGGGAAAAACTTGAGGAGGTTCTTCCGGGTAACAGGATAGAATCGCTTCTTACGATAAAGGAAAGGCACCGTGTCTATCCGGTATTCAGACGTTGTAGAAAGATTGAACTGCATCCCGCTTTCGGCCGATGCAGAAGCAATCGACGATATATTGGTGGTCTCGGAGCGGGCGCCGAACGCACCCTTTTTCTTATCACGTTCGAAAACGAAGCGACGGGTCACCACAAGGGATGCCTCGTCGGCCGAACGCACCACAGCAGCAAACTCGTTCCCGTTCTTGAGAAAAAGATACTTGCCGATAACCACACGGTCTACCTGATCCTGATTGCTCAAAGAGAGGATTTCCCCGCTCTTATCTACAAAGCGGACCGTCTGGTCCACCACACTGATGTTCAGTTTGCCGGTAGAAAAGCCCCCGTCGGTAAAGACAATGCTCCCCGCGGTGAACTCCGGAACATAGTACTTGACACTATCGGGAAGAGTAGCCTCAAACTCCAGTTGTTTGTTCTGCCCCAGCAGGGCAAAAGGCAGGAATAGGGCTACAAGGGAAAAGAGGCGGCCCCACGGCAGGGACCGCCTCTGATTAAAAATTAAGGAAGACATCACCATCCCGGGTTCTGATAAATGCTGTAATCCTTACCGGTAGCAGCAGCCTTCTCTTTGTACTGATCAATGACCTGGGAGCAGATGGGCTCCAGATAGTTACGGACTTCTACATCACTTGCATCACGGTCCTTGATGTTCTGGGGTACCAGGAAGCCACGCATCTTGTCATAGTTGGATGCAGTAACGACGGTCACCGGTTTTTCATCACGAATCACCTCGGTGGTGGTGCAGTCAAAATAGAGACGATCCTTGAGCTTGAGGGTGCCATCGGCATTGTAACCGTCGATAGGCATCACGCTCACGACACCCTTGTTGGCAATGGTGAGGATGTTGAAGCCCACGTTGTCCTTGGTCTTCTTGAGGCTGGTGGTCTGAGCCGGACGGGCCAGGTCTGCAGCCTGGGAAGCAGTGAGGGTGGCCGTAAGGTCAAGCTCCACATAGCCGCCGATACCCAGATCGGGGTTGTTGGCAATACGCATCAGCTCCAGCTGGCCCCAACGGCGGATATCCAGGGAACGGACCTTCTCCAGGAAGAATTCCATACGACGCTCGCGGCGGATTTCCCACAGGAGCGGGGACACAGCGCCAACCGTCTTGTAGCCAAGAGTGGTCTTCTGAGGAGCAGCGGTACGTTCAGGGTCGTTAGGAAGATTGTTAATCTGAAGGGGTGCAGTCTTTGTTACGCCCTTGGCGATAGCCGTCTCGTCCAGCGGACGCTTACGGATAGCGTTGATGGACTTGTCCAGGTCGGACTGAGTCACGGCTGCGCCGCCAAACCTTTCGGCCAGTTCAGCCTTGGCTTCCAGCCAGTTAAGGACAGTCTCTGCGTAGCGGACCACGGGGAAACCGTTTTCGTTGGTGTTGGAAGCATACTGGGTAGGACGGGCCTTACCATTGTAAGAATAGGTGGGGCCGACGCGGTCAATGAATTTCTCCACATACATACCGGTAGGGCTGTTCTTGGGCTCATCCCAATAGGTAGCCTCGAAGCGAGGGTCGCGGGTGACAACCATATCCTGCATTCTCCAGCTCTTGGCATTAGCCACAGTGGTAGAGCTATAAGGCTGGCCATCATTGCAGATCCAAGCCTTCAGAGTAGCAAGGTTACCGGAAGCGCCCTGGCTCTCGTCGCCATTGCAATAGGAGGCAACGCAGTGGCTGTAGCCGGTGTTCACGCTACGGTTGTAGGCACGGTACATGATGATTTCCTTGCTGGCAGGACGCTTGTACAGCGAACCGAACAAGGTGCGGAAGTCGGTATCGAACTGGAAATTGCCGTTATCAATCACATAACCTGCAAACTCCATTGCTTTAGTAAGGTAAGTCTTGGCGTGTCCGTCCACATCGGTGCAGGTCTTGAGTGCCTCGTCATTCTTGTGATAGACATACCAGGTACCTTCGAACAGGAGGCAGCGGGAAGCCACGGTACCAACCACGTAGCGGTTGACAAAGTCAGCGCCATCGTTGATACGGACGTTCTTCATAGCGAACTCGAAGTCTTCCAGAACGGCATCCATAACTTTGGTACGGGGATCGCGGTCCTTGAACTGCTTGTCGAAGTCACCGGTATCGATGCTTTCTCCATAATAAGGCACATCACCGAAGGACTCTACCAGGCGGGAGTATTCCCAGCCGCGGAAGAAACGAGCCACACCCATCCAGTGGTTGAAAGCCTCTTCGCTCAGCGTGCCTGCCTCCTTCATGGAATTGAGGCGGTCAATCAGCAGGTTCCATTTACGCACATAGGCAAAGTTCCAGGTATTGGCCGAACGACGGGCCAGAACGGAATAAGTACCCTGAACCTGCTCACCGCGGTACCAGTTATCGGCCGGGAGAGACAGACAGATATTAGCCAGCTGACCGCTGGTGGTAACATCGTCACTGTACTCAGGACGGCCGTTGTTGAACACAGCCGGGGAACCGGCATCGGCCCAGCCACTGCCGTAGCCATAGAAATAGGCTCCGTAGGCGCCGTTTACGAACAGGCGTACCATATCTTCGGAGTACCAATAGTTGCTGTCGTCCAGGGTTGTCTTGGACGGACGGTCCAGGAACTTTTCGCATCCGGAAATGGAAAGGACCAGTGCGGCAGCAGCGATGATATTGAATATCTTTTTCATATCTATACTAACCATTTAATATTAGAAAGTAACCTGCACACCGAAGGATGCACTCTTGTAACCAGGGGTACCTACACCGGCAAAACCGGAGTTGTAGTTGCTGGCATTGAAGGAGGAGTAACCGGCGATTTCTTCAGGATCTACAGGGAGACCACGGAGATGATCGAAGGTGAAGAAGTTCTCCAGGGAAACATACACGCGGGCCTTGCTGATGCTCACTTTCTGGGTGAGGCTCTTAGGCAGGGTGTAACCCAGGGTGATATTCTTGATACGGAGGTAAGCCATGTTCAGCATGTAACGGTCACTGGGGACCATGTTGAAGATGAGGGAACGACCGCAGCTGGCCGGACGGGGATAGAAAGCATCATAGTTGGATGCAACCACATTGCCGCTGGCATCCTTCTCCTCGAACCAGAAGTCGTTGGCAAAGGTAGCAGGCATACCACCGTCGCCCATCTGGAAGCCGGCGACCGTCATCCAGGAAGAGCCCAGCATTTCACGCTTGCCAACGCCCTGGAGGAAGACGGAGAAGTCGAAACCCTTGTAGTCTCCATTGATCATGAGACTGTACTCGTAGCGGGGAGTGGTGTTACCGATACGCACGTAGTCACCATAGGCAGGCTTTCCATCAGCATCCTCAATGAGCTTGGAGCCATAATCGATGACACCGTCACCGTTGACATCCACGAACTTCACGTCGCCAGGACCGGAGATATAGCTGCCGCTGGTGATACGGCCCTGTGTTGCATAATCCTTACCATCGGCAAACTGATAAATCTTACCGTAGGCATCCTTGCCTTCGATGAGGTTGCCGTTGGCATCATGGGCAAAATCGTCATTCTGGAAGAGGCGATCTACACGGTAGCCCCAGATTTCGCCGTATTCCTTACCGTTATACCAGCCATCGATGCCCTTGGCAGAGCCATACTTGGTAACGACGGTCTTGGCGTCGGAGATGGCGGCGGTGGCGGAGAGGCTGAGACCATTGGAGAAGGTCTTGCCATAACGGATAGAGAATTCCCAACCGCGAGTGCGGAGGTCACCGTAGTTGCCCTTAGGAGCGGTGGCGCCGATGTTGTAGCTCAGGCCCTCGGCCGGTACAATCATGTTCTTGGTGTCACGCTGATACCAGTCGAAGGTAACGTCAATCTGGTTAAACAGGGAGAAGTCCACACCGAAGTCGGTGGTGATGATGTCCTGCCAGGTAATATTGGAGTCTACCAGGGCGGGAGTGGCATAGGCCGAAGTGACCTGGTCGTTATGCATCCAGTACTGAGTAAGAGAGCCGATGGTAGGGATGTACAGGCTGGAAGGAACAGTCTGGTCACCGATCATACCCCAGGAAGCGCGAAGCTTGAGGAAGTTCATCACGTGCTTGATATTCTGCATCCAGGGCTCTTCGCTCACGCGCCAGCCGGCCGAAGCGGAAGGGAACCAGCGCCAGCGGAGCGGGCCCATGAACTTGGAGGAACCGTCACGGCGGAGGTTAGCCTCGAAGAGATACTTCTCCTTATAGTTATAGTTGATACGGCCGAAGAAACCAGCAGTGGAATTCCAGGTATAGCCACCGCCGGAGGTCTGGGTACCGGTTGCCAGCGGGAACTGGGCGTTGTTGTAATCCAGCAGGCCTTTCTTCTGACCCCAGACACCAGTCTCGGTATAGCCGACGATATTCATACCCAGCATGAAATCGAGGGTATGTGCATTGGCAAGTTTGAGCTCATAATTGGTAGTAGCGTTCCAAGTGTGACGCTTTCCGGTGTAGGAATCCTGATAGATGAGGTCGTAGCTGTCGCTGTAACGCGTGACAGGGAAATACAACTTGTTGAAGGTCTCACCCAGGCCGTTGTACTTGGACCACTCATTGGCCATGGTAACGATGTTGCCGGCTTCATCCTTCACGGGAGAAGGAGCGGTGTTCCACAGGTCAACGCCTTCGAACACGGTACCGGGATGACGCTCCTGGATGTCGTTGTTGGCGAAGGTATAGTCGAAATTGATGCTCCAGTTCTTAATAGGAGTGATGGTCGCACCCAGGTTTACGCTGGTGTAATCCGTTTCCTTGGTAGCCTGACGGCCGGCGGACATCTCATAAACAGGGTTACGCATGTCATTGCCATATTCATCCTTGGCCACGAGCGGATAGTTGGAAGCCCAACGGAAGGCATAGTACCAGGGGTCTGCGGTAGTGGAAGAGGTAGCGAAAGCCCAGCTCTTGTTGGAGTGGGTGAACATCATGCCTCCGTGCACGCCCAGCCACTTGTTTATCTGGGTGTCCAGGCGCAGATTGGCATTGTAACGCTTGTAGAAGTCGAAGTCGGTCACCTTAAGCATGCCCTTCTGGTTCAGGTAGCCCAGGCTGATGTTGTAGTTGGTATTACCCTTGCTGCCGGCCACGGACACATTGTGGGTCTGGGCGGGGGCATTCTTGCGAATAAGGTAGTTGTAAGGGTCATAGGTACGGACACCGATCTTGGAAGTACCGTTGGCGGCGATGTACCAGTCACGGCCATAGACCATGGGATCGTCGGGCTTGACAGTGCTGCCATACTTCTCCTTCCATGCCACGGCAGCGTTGTAACCGGCACGGTCAATCTGCCAGAAGGCGCCTACGGGAGTATAAGTACCCACGCGTTCGGCAGCCTCTACCCAGTAGTGGAGGGATTCGACATCGGCCATCTCATACTTCTTGGCCAGGCTCTGGAAAGCCACGTTGCCGGAATAAGTAACATTGACCTTCTCGGCCTCCTTAGCACCCTTCTTGGATGTGATGAGGATAACGCCGAAAGCAGCCTTTGCACCGTAGATGGAAGCAGAGGCAGCATCCTTCAGGACAGAGATAGACTCGATATCGTCGGGATTCACGAGGTTCAGGGAAGGGATTTCCACGTTATCCAGCAGGATGAGCGGAGAAGCGGAACCTTCGATGGAACCCACCTGACCACGGATACGGATACGTGCATCAGAACCCACCTCGGAGGAGCCCACCTGAACGGTCATACCGGGAGTGGTACCCTGCAGGCCACGGCCTACATCGGGGATAGGACGGGAATCGAGCACTTTCTCTGCATCCACGACGGCCACAGCGCCGGTCAGGTTGACCTTTTTCTGTGCACCGTAACCCACAACGACGGTCTCGGCAAGCATCTCGGCATCGTCTTCGAGAACGATCTTGAGATTGTCGCCGGCAGCCACATTGGCAGTGACATAGCCGATGCAGGAGATTTCAAGCGTGGCACCCTGACGTACGGCAAGGGAGAACGCACCCTGCGCGTTAGTCATAGTTCCAGTGCTAGTACCCTTGACGATGACACTGGCGCCCGGGATAGGCTGTCCCTGTGCATCTACAACGACGCCCTTAGCCGTTTGGCCAAAAGCAGTCGCGCTGACACCCACCCAAAGGAGTAATGTCAGCAAAACTAACTGTAGCTTTTTGAACATAGGTAATAATTGGTTAATGAATAGGAATGAAGTGTTGTTTTTCAAATGGTCTTTTAGGTCTAGTTTCAGTTGTTTCGCAAGGCAAATTTATTACTTTTTTTATAGATATAAAAGGATTTACTAAAAAAAATACCTATCTGATTGAATTTCGGTCGCACCCTTGCAAAACTCCTATGAATCAAATAGTTAACTTTTTCTCTTTAGGCTGTTCGGCCTAAAGAGAAAAACTCAAAACGCTAATAAACAACGTATTACATGTAGTTCGCCGACGACAATGGTTAGACCCAAAGACCGCGGGACGAACAACGCGCAAAAGGGCCAAAAACGCGTTGTACGTCTTATTCGTGCAAGGGCAATAACGCAGAAAACGGGGGAAAACGCGTTATAGGTCTAGGAAATGGCAGAAAGCTGGTTAGCAATCTGGTGAATGCCTTCAATGATTCTTGCACGCATGGCGGGACGAGGCTCACGATACCCCGACGCATAATGAGTGAGCTGCTGCTGGTTGATACCGGTCACTTTGGCAATTGCGGCCTTAGGAACCAGTTTCTCTATATAATGTAGAAGTGCCCTCACGCTAAGATTCCACTCCAACTGCCAATCTCCGTCAAATTCTACCGGAACAGGCTCTCCGTCCTCGCGCATGGACTCAATGTGCCAGCGAAGTGCCTCCTCCATGTTAGTCTTCAACTCTTCCAGTGTACGGCCTGTGGATATACAAGCAATACTGTCATTTGCAGGAACCGCTGCAAAGTTGTCGGTATAGTCTACGTTGATAATGATTTTTCCCATGCGTGTACTTTGCACAAAGATATAAAAAATTATAACAATATCTTGTATCGGCACACAAGATAGTAATTGTCCGCGACTCGGTTTTCGGCGAAACGCGAATAATTAGCCATCTACCAACCACTTAACTTTTTCTCTTGAGGCGCGTTTTATTTTTCGCCTTTTTAATTAAGTATTCGCCCAGAGAGTATTATTTTAAAAATGTATTGACGATTCCGATTCTTCTTTTTATATTTGTCGCCATTAATAACCAAACTGGAATCCTTATTTCCACTATTTATTAACCAATTAATACCTATGTTCAAAAAACTACAAAAAGTTTTGCTGGCGTTAACCCTGTGGGTCGGTGTCAGTGCAGTAGCCATGGGCCAGAACGCCAATGGTGTAGTAGTTGATGCGCAGGGCCAGCCCGTTCCGGGCGCCAGCGTGATCGTCAAGGGAACGACAACGGGAACCATGACCGACGCCAACGGTCAGTTCGCCATTGCCGCCCGTTCCGGCGCCGTCCTGGAAGTATCCTGCATCGGATACGCTACTGAGGAAGTAGCGGCAGCTACCGGCCTTCGCATCGTCCTCAAGGAAGACAATGAATTCCTGGAGGAATCCGTTGTCACCGCCCTGGGTATCAAGCGTGAGCGCAAATCCCTGGGTTATGCCGTAGAAGACCTCAAGGCCGAGGAACTGATGCGTAACAAGAGCGCCAACGCCATCAACTCCCTCTCCGGTAAGATCGCCGGTGTTAACATCACCCAGTCTTCCGGTGCTGCCGGTTCCGGCGCACAGATTATCCTGCGTGGCGGCACCTCCGGTTCCGAGGGCAAGGATAACCAGCCTCTGTTCATCGTGGACGGCGTTATCTACGATAACTCCTCCCGCCTGATCGGCAACTCCGCATTTGATGGTACTTCCAAGTCTGCAACGACCACTTCCAACCGTGTGATGGATATCAACCCCGAAGATATCGAGAACATGTCCATCCTGAAGGGTCCCGCTGCTTCCGCTCTGTACGGCTCCCGCGCCGCTAACGGTGTTGTAATCATTACCACCAAAAAGGGTAAGGAAGGAACGGTCGAAGTCAATTTCAGCTCCAAGTTCACCTCCTCCCATGTAACCCGTCTGCCCGAGGTTCAGAAGCAGTACACCCGTGGTTACATGGAAGACATGTATACTGCCGGCGAATATACCGGAACCACCTTCAACGACTTTGCGTACACCTCCTGGGGTGAAGAATCGAGCGCTGCCACATATGACAATATCGGCAACTTCTTCCGCTCCGGAAATATCTTTGACGAGAGCGTAAGCATCGCCGGTGGTACCAAGAACAGCAGTTTCTATCTCTCCGGCGGTTACTATGACCAGACCGGTGTTGTTCCCGGAACCGGTTATCAGAAATATTCCTTCCGTTTCAATGGTGAGCAGAAGGTGGGAATCTTCACCTTCGGCGTAAACGCCGCATATTCCGACGCTCATACGGACAAGACCCTCACCTCTGCAGGTCTTTGGGGATCCAGCGGTACCGGTGCCCTTGGCGCCGCCTATACCTGGTCTCCTTTTGATAACATGACCCATTACCTGAACGACGACGGGAGCCGTTTCCGTATGTTCGGTTCCCGTCTGGATCCTTGGGAAGAAAAAGATAACCCTTACTGGATTGTCAACAAGAACAAGCTCTATGATAACACCAAGCGTTTCACCGGAAACGTTTCCGTAAAGGTTGACATCGCTCCCTGGTGGTGGGTTACCTACCGTCTGGGTGTGGATACCTATAACCAGACAAACTCCAACTTGATTCACTCCGGTGGCGCAATCCAGCGCGCCTGGCTGAATGGTATGACTTCCAACAACCTCTTTAACTACCAGTACCTCAACCACAACCTCATTTCCAACTGGAGTTACAAGATTAAGGACTTCGACTTCAACCTGCTGGCCGGCCTTACCACCGATCAGATTACTACTGACGGCAACTACAAGATGGCCTGGAACTTCTCTGTTCCCGACTTCTATTCTTACGCCAACACTTCCACCGATTATAAGTCCTTCGAGCACAATGCATCGACCAAGCGTCTGATTGGCGTGTTCGGTGAACTGCGTGCTTCCTGGAAGGACATTCTCTTCCTCACCGTCACGGGACGTAACGACTGGACTTCCACCCTCCCTGTCGAGAATCGTTCTTACTTCTATCCTTCCGTGAGCGGATCCTTCGTCTTCACCCAGATGCTTCAGGACATGGGCGTCATGGACGACAGCATCTTCTCCTTCGGTAAGTTACGCGCTTCCTGGGCTCAGGTAGGTAAGGACACCGGTGTATACGAGACAGCAACTTCCCTGTGGCCGGTTCACACCTACCTCAATGGCATGACCGGTATCGGTAACTACTGGAACCGTGGCAACCCGTATCTGAAGCCCGAAATCACCCGTTCCACTGAAATCGGTTTGGAACTGTCTTTCCTCAAGAACAGACTCCACTTCGACATCGCTTACTATACCAACGACTCCTTCAACCAGATTCTGAGCCCTCGTGGTCCTCAGTCTACCGGTTACATCTTCTGCTCCACCAATGCAGGTAATGTGTACAACAAGGGTGTCGAGTTAAGCATCAGCGCTACTCCTATCGAGACCAGAGACCTCAGCTGGAATATCGGCTTCAACGCTGCCGGTAACCGCGGTACGCTGGACGGCCTGCCGGATGGTACCAACGTGATGTATGTGACCGACGTACAGTATGCAGGTGCCCAGGCTGCCTCCTTCAACGGTGGTAACTTCATGGCTATCGCAGGTACCAAGTGGACCCGCGACGACAATGGAAACATCGTTGTCAATGAAAATGGTTTCCCCACCTATACCAACGACCTTGTCGAAGTTGGTAACCGTGAAGCCAAGGTGAGCGGTGGTATCAACAACACCGTTCAGTGGAAGAACTTCACCTTCAATATGCTGTGGGAATATCGCATCGGTGGTGACGTCATCAACGGTACTCTCTATGCCATGGATGTTGCCGGTACAAGCAAGCGTTCTGCCGACTGGCGCAACCAACCTCTCACCATCACCGGCGTACAAGAGATCGGAAAGGATGAGAATAACAAGCCCATCTACGGTGAAGTAGAGTCGAAGACCTGGGAAGCCGATAAGGTATATGAGTTCAACGGTCAGAAGAAACTGGGTTACAATATTATCAAAGACTATTATACCAGTTATTATCAGAAGGAGACGAGCAACTACATTACCTCTGTCAACAGCCTGAGACTCCGCACCATTTCCGTGAGCTACGATGTTCCTTCCAAGCTCCTGAAAAAGACCGGTTTCATCAAGCGTGCTTCCTTCAACGTAGCAGCCAACAACCTGCTGCTCTTCACCAACTACTATGGCGATCCTGAGATGGCCGCATCCGGTGCCGGCGTCGGCGGATCTTCTTCTGTCGGTTTCGACTATTGCGGCGTTCCCGCTACTGCCGGTTTCACCGTGGGCCTGAATCTGACGTTCTAAACAACTTAACATTGATGATATTATGAAATTCATAAAATCTATTCTTCTTTGCAGCGCCGTCATTTCAGGTCTTTCGCTTGCTTCCTGCAGCAAGTGGCTTGATGTCAACGTTGACCCCGAGAACCCGACCTCCGAGAGCGCCGAGTATCAGCAGCTCCTTCCCCATATCGAATTCTATATGGGTGCCTCTTATCAGATGAGCGGTAAAATCAGCACCTTCATCACCGGTGACTGGATGAGAGCCTCCGGTCAGCAGTATCAGGCTTCCATCTGGAATCCCACAGCCAATAACTGGCAGGTTCTTCACCCCTATCAGTGGTTCATGGTCGGCGCCGGCCCTAACATCAAAGGCATGTATGACAAGGCTATGGCCGATGGCGCTTACCACTATGCTGGTGTTGCCAAGGTCATCAAGGCCCTGGGCTTCATGATGCAGACCGACGTGTATGGTGAAATGCCTTATTCCGATGCCCTCGGTGAGAATACCACCCCTAAATATGACACCGGTAAGGAGATCTACCAGGGTTGCCTCAAGGAACTGGACGAAGGTATCGAGTTACTGAGCCGTACCCAGGAAGAAGGCGCCGTTGCCCTCTCCGTTGGTGACTACTACAATAACGGTGACACCGCCAAATGGATCAAATATGCGTATCTGCTCAAGGCTCGCTGGCTGAACAAGCTCACCAAGAAGGGCGCAGGTTCCATCGTCGTAGACGCCGAAGGCAATTATACCACCCTGAAGTGGGATGCCACTGCTATTCTGGATGCTCTCAGCAAGGCTCAGAAGAGCAATGCCGACAACACGATCATCCACCCCGTGGATGAGGCTACTACCAGCACCGACGTACTGGGATGGGCCGAACCCGTGAACTGGTGCGAGATGTATTCCATTATCGGCAGCAATGGCGCCGTGTATGCCTCCAAGACCCTGTATGACAACCTCACCAATTTCTGCGGCCTTGGTATCGAAGATCCCCGTGCAGACAGAATCATCCCTTGGCAGAAGTCTGTCAAGAGTGCCAGCACGCCGGCCGAG
The DNA here is from genome assembly GCA_002392525.1 of Bacteroidales bacterium UBA3856. The sequence goes on from DGHE01000083.1 coordinate 22,270, forward strand.
GTTAAATGGGTTGGTAACTGGAGACGTTCCCTTGGTGTCGATATGACCACCCAGGAATCCCCGATGCTGAGTGGCGGTCCCATCAGAGCTGAATTCAAGGAGGGCAAATGGTTTATTGACTCCGATTCTCCGGCTCGTAAGGGTGATACCCTTTATGTGGAGCAGCTTTCTCACTCGACCGGTTACGATGGCGGTATCGACATCATCTACAGAAGAGATGCGAAAAAGTCTGATGACAACGCTATGCTCTCCGGTACTTTTGGTACCCGCGTAGATTCCCCGATGTATCTGGGTATCTATCCTGAGGCTTGCTTCATCGCCGCCGAGGTTTACATGAAACAGGGCAATACGGCCCAGGCGTTTGCCTCCTATAAAGAAGGTGTCAAGGCCAGCATGGAACTCATGAATGAGAAACTCCCTCAGTGGGTAGCCACCTATCCTTATCTGGCAACCTGCCCGTCCTTCGCCACCATCACGGATACCGAGATCAACAACTACATCAATAGTGCCCTCGGTACCGCCGGCAACCTCACCATGGGTAAGATTATGACCCAGAAGAGAATTGCCATGATGTTCATGCCTGAGGTATGGAACGACATGCGTCGCTACGACTTCGACAAGAATATCTTCTTCGGCTGGGACGTTCCTGCATACCACGCCCTTTCTGCCTCCGGTATGGATAAGATTCCTGCCGGCAAGTACTGGAGACGTGTACAGCAGTGCTCTCACGAGGTGAACTACAATGCAACGAACCTCCAGGCTATTAAGGACAAGATTGAATACTATGCCGAGGGCATCAACATGAATGCCGCTTCCTGGAACGCAGCCGTTGACGTGTGGACCATCCCCGTTTGGTGGGATACCGACAAGGACTAATTCTCACATCATACTTGTTTACAGGCGGCCCGAAAGAGCCGCCTGTTTTTTTTCATCAAGACATCAAGAATGGGAGCCAGGTCTATTTTCAATCCCGATATCTTTGTTAGTTTATTCGGAAATCATATAATAACTGCCTATTTTCGGAGTATCCTATATTATCAGTGAACTCTGAATAGTATCCATTACTCGAACCATCCCAACCCCAGTTCATGTGATAGGTATAATATGCACCATTATAAGCGAACTCTCTCGTAACCATGCCATCATCAGGCTTGTCATATCCTGCTGCGGTCGCCGCTTCTTTTGCCTCGGCATGCGTCTTACCCTCTCCTTCTCCCAGACTGGGAGAATAACCAAGCCACCACTCATATACGTTGCGAACCGTATAATTATGCTTTCTATAGCCATCAATTACCCATGCATGCCCTCCGCCTTGCTGTTTTAAGCCACGGGCATATAGCGGTCGCTGATGGTCAATGTTATTTATGACATGATAGTCATTAAAAACACCTAATGTCGCAGTCAGACCATAAAATGGAAGAGCCTCATAGGCGTCACCAATAGTCGACCCGCTTCCGGTTCCATCGGCCCGAACCCCACCTAACACCTTATCGGCCAACACCTTAACTTTTTCTCTTTAGGCTGCCCAGCCTAAAGAGAAAACGGAACAACGCTGACAATCAGCAACTTACAAAGATTCGCGCGCGCAACGCGAGGAAACCCGACAAAACTTTGTAACTTTGTACCCACAAAATCCAACATATGCATCCTCTTAAATTCAAACCCATCCTAAAGACCCTTGTATGGGGCACGGAGAGCTGGGAGCTTTCCGGAGTAAAGAGTAACGAGAGCGTAGTGACCGAAGGCCCCCTCGCTGGGAAAACCATCGCGGAACTCACCAAGGAATATAAAGGCCAGCTCATCGGCAAACACGTGTACGAGAACACCGGAGACGAGTTCCCCATGCTGGTCAAATACATCGACGCCAAGCAGGACCTCTCCATCCAGGTGCACCCCAACGACGAACTGGCCGCCAAACGGCACAACGGCAGCAAAGGCAAGACCGAAATGTGGTACGTAGTGGACGCCACCCCTGATGCACACCTCCTCGTAGGCCTTAAGGAGCAGCTCACTCCCGACGAGTACGCTGCAAAGGTGGCCGATGGCACCATCACTGACGCCCTCTGCCGCTACAACGTGAAGCCCGGAGACGTGTTCTTCCTGCCGGCCGGCCGCATCCACGCCATCTGCGGCGGCTGCTACATTGCGGAGATCCAGCAGACCTCCGACATCACCTACCGCATCTTCGACTACAACCGCCCCGGCCTGGACGGAAAACCCCGCCAGCTGCACACCGAGTGGGCCAAGGACGCCATCGACTATACCGTTTACAAGGACTACCAGACGCATTACACACCGGCCCTGGACGAAGAGATGGAGTTAGTGAGCTGCCCCTACTTCACCACCAGCATCTACGACCTCACCCTCCCCTACGCCAAAGACCTCAGCGGCATTGACTCCTTCATGGTGGTCATGTGCCTGAAGGGCAGCGGCACCCTGGAAGTGGACGGCGAATCCGTAGACGTGAAGCAAGGCGAAACCCTTCTCATTCCCGCATCGGCCGACGATATCTGCTTTATTCCCGAAGAAGGGATGAAGATTCTTACCAGCTATATCCGGTAAGCGTTTTCGCTATTTATCTTATTTCCAATATATTATAAAATTTCCTCCGGGTGAAAACGCCCGGAGGAAATTTTATAAAGTACTCTGTATTAACGAGTTAGCAAAAACGGCTACTGAAGTCCGCGGGCACGCATGAGGGCAGAGGGGTCGGGATCGGCTCCTCTGAACTGTCTATAGAGAACCATGGGCTCCTCGCTGCCACCCTTCTCAAGGAAGGTTTTACGGAAGGCCGATGCAGTTTCCTTGTTGAAGATGCCGTCTTCCTTGAACTTCTCCCAGGCATCTACGGCCAGCACCTCGCTCCAGAGGTAGCTGTAGTAACCGGCGCTGTAGCCGCTGGCAATGATGTGGTTGAAGTAGGACGTGCGGTAACGGGGAATGATTTCATCAATCAGGCCCATCTCCTTGCACACCTTGTCCTCGAAGGCGCGGATGTCCTCGGGGCCCTTGAAGGTAGCCAGCTGGTCCACGGAGAGCTCGTGCCACTTCATGTCCAGGATAGAGGCGGCGCAGGTTTCGCCGGCGGCAAAGCCCTGGTTGAACTGCAGGGACTTGCGAATCTTCTCCACGAGGGAAGCCGGAATGGGCTCGCCGGTGTAGCAGTTGTTGGCATACTGGGAGAGGATTTCGGGCACGAAGGCGAAGTTCTCGTTGAACTGGGAGAACATCTCCACAAAGTCGCGGGCCACGTTGGTACCGCTCACGCTGGCATAGTTGCACTGGGTAAGGAAACCGTGCAGGGCATGGCCAAACTCGTGGAAGGCCGTGGTTACGTTGTCAATGGTGAGGAGGCTGGGTGCTGCGGCAGTGGGATCCTCGTTGGGAGCCGGGAAGTTGCACACGTTCACGATGACGGGGCGAACACCGGTAGACTGCTCGCGGAAGTTGTTCATCCAGGCACCGCCCCGCTTGGTGGGACGCACATAGTAGTCGCGGTAGAAAATGCCGATGAGGCTGCCGTCGGGCTCGGAGAGCTTGTAGGCGCGCACCTCGGGGTTGTACACCTCCACCTCGGGCGCTTCCTCAATGCAGATGCCATAGATCTTCTCGGCGGCGGTGAACACGCCCTTGAGGACGCTGTCGGCCTGGAAATAAGGCTTGGTGAGGTTCTCATCCAGGGCATACTTCTGCGCGCGGAGTTTCTCGGCATAGTACATCCAGTCCCAGGCCTCGATCTTGTGGCCGGCAATCTTCTGCATCTCCTTCATCTGGGCCTTCGCGCTGCGCATGCAGGCGTCCATGATGGGCTGCAGGAAATTATCTACGGTAGCGGGGTCTCCGGCCATCTTGTTGGACAGCTGGAAGGCGGCGAAGTTGGGATAACCGAGGAGGCGGGCCATCTCGGCGCGAAGCTTCAGGACCTCCAGCACAATGGCGTTGGTGTCGTTCTCATTGCCGTTGTTGCCACGGGAAGAGTACGCCTTGAACACCTGCTCGCGTTTGGCGCGGTCGTCGCAGGAAGCCATGAAGTCGTAGTACTCGCTCACGGTGATACCCGTAGCCTCCTTGAAGGCATTGTTCTCTGCAAGGAGCTTCTGGCCGAACTGCTGGGTAAGGGCAGCCAGGCGGTTGGAGATTTCGCCAAAGCGCTTCTTGCCGGCCTCGTCCAGGCCCACGCCATTGCGCTCGAAGCTCTGGTAGAGTTTCTTCGTGGCCATCTGCTGCTCGCGGGTGAGGCCGTCCATATTCTCGTACACAGCCTTGACACGGGCGAACAGGGCCTCGTTCATGAGGATTTCGTTGGAGGCGTCGGTCAGGAGCGGGGTAATTTCCTCCTCGATGGCCTGCATCTCGGGCGTGGAGTCACTCTCGGAGAGGTTGAAGAACACGCCCTGCACCTTGTCCAGGATGGGGCTGGCCTTTTCCATGGCCAGGACCGTGTTCTCGAAAGAAGGTTCCTCGGAGCAGGCCAGGATGGCCTCAACGTTTTTCTTCTGTTCCTCGATGCCAGCCTTGAAGGCCGGCACATACTGGTCCAGGGTAATCTGAGAGAACGGAGCGGTACCATAAGGGGTGTCCCACTCCTGAAGGAAGATGTTTTTGGGGGTGTTGTTACAGGCGCTTACAGTCATAAGCAAAGCCAGGCACAAAGGCCTGGCAATTTTAAAGGTTCGTTTCATTTATTGTAAGATAACAGAGATTTCGGGATCGTCCACCAGGGAAATCTGGGCAGAGCCGTCATACAGGGTAATGATACCCGTAATGGTCACCGGCTTCTTCTCCAGGATGCCGGAAGAGAGCTTGTTGCCGGCAAACTTGGCAAAGCCGCTGGTTCTCACCTGCACATTCGTCGCACCCAGCTTGAAGTAGTGCGAGATGTAGTTGGCTGCCGCATACTTGATCATGATTTCCTTATAGCTGAGGAAAGCGTCGCCTCCAAACTTGGCGGCGGTTTCTTCATCCAGATACTTGTCCGGGGTGCCCAGGATGGAACCGTAATGCGTGTTGCCGGAACCTACCTCGGCCTTGTCCCATACGCCGCTCTCCAGATAGCCGATGTAACCGGCCTTGGTGCAGGCCCAGGTATCTAC
>DGHE01000083.1:27439-45415 GCA_002392525.1 Bacteroidales bacterium UBA3856
GGAGAGGAACACGCGGTTCTCGGGGTTGGAGCTCTTGTGGGCCATGTTGGAGTTGGGATAGAACAGGGCAAAGATCTGGTCTCCGTACACGCAGCCCTTGAGAGTGACCACCTTGCCCCAGATTTTGTCGGAGGCACCGGCGCTCACGGCTGCCTTGAGCGCGTCCTCGGTGAGGACCACCGGAGCGAAGGGCTCGTCCTGGAAGCCACGGAACACGTGCGCTTCGATGATAGCCTGCAAATTGATGTAGGAGGTCTCATACTCGTTGGTAGCGGTCTGGTCTGCGCCCATACCCAGCTGGAGCATACCATTGTAGGCGCCCAGCGTGAGGTTCTGGCACTTCACATACACCCAGGAGCCCACGGGGTACTCGTTATACAGCGAGCTCTTGCCCAGCTTGAGCGTGATGGCAGAACCATCGGCGGAACTCTTGCCGTCCTGGATGTACATTTCGTTGTAGATGTTGCCGCTCTTGTCGGAGGAAATGACCTTGCCCTTGATCCAGATGTTCTGGTCAATGGTGACGGGACCTGTCTTGTACAGGGCCTTGAGGTCTGCGATGGAAGTGATCTCCTCCAGGCCCTCGGCCTCACGGAGCTGCTCTTCGGTGTAGGGCAGCCTGTAGGCGGCGTCGGGCTGGTTGATGGTGAACACGGGGTCCCACTCTTCCTTCAGACTCTTGCAGGAAGCGACGGCCGCAAGGGCGGCGATAGCAAATAAATACTTTTTCATAGTGCTCTTAGAATCTGAAGTAAATGTTAAGCATGTAGTTGGTACCGGCCATATAGAAGTACTTGGAATCGAAACGGTAGTAACGGCTCTTGGAGGCGGTGTTGTCCACCATGCGGGTCTGTTCGTAACCACCGGTCTTCACGCCCTTGTCGTTGAGGATGTTCTTCACGTTGAGGGAGAAGCCGATCTGGTACTTGCGCTGGATGTACCAGCTCTTTCCAACGGACAGGTTCACCAGCCAGGCGGGTTTGAACTTCTCCTGGGTGGTCATGTAAGTAACCTCTTCGTCGGTGATGGTATTGTCAAGGCCCGCCACGGCGTAGTCCGTGCGGTACAGCGGGTTCATATCCAGGTAGGCGCGGTCGAAGTATTCCACGTCGGCATCGATGAACCAGTAGTTGTAATTATAGGAGAGACCCAGGCTGGCGGCAGTCTGCGGCGTGGAAGGCACATAGTGCTTCTGCGTCACGGTGCCGTCGGAAAGCTGCGTCTTGGTCCAGTAGGGAACCCACACGTTTTCCATCACGGTCTCGGCGCTGTTGTCCACGGTCTGGGTCATCTTGGGCGTGGAGGTATATACATACTCACCCAGCGACAGGACACCCTGCAGGGACAGGTTGGGAACCACATAGGTAGGAACCTTGAAGCCAAGCTCCACGCCCATGTGGCGCTCGTTGATGCCGCTGATGGCAAAGTTGGAGTAGGCATTCTGGAGGTCGTCAAAGGCGCTCATCACCTTGCTCTGGTCCCACATCTTGGTCCAGTAGGCGGTGGCGCGCACATTGATGCCGTTGCCGCTGAACTGCCAGTTGATGTCGGAGGAGAACGTCTTGGCGGTAGTGAGGTCCTGCACCATGGAGTTGCGGGTGCGGGGGCTCAGGAACACATTATTGAACTTGGGTGCATCGTTGAAGTAGCCCACGTTGGCATACAGGCGCATGTTGCCGCCGATCACGTAGTTGAGGTTGAGCTTGCCGGCATAGGTAAAGAAGCGGGCCACCTTGGACTTGCCGAAGGAGGTGGTGACGCTGCCGTCGGGCTCATAGCTGGGTTCGATGGTCTCTCCCGTTGCGGGATCTGTCATCATGCTGCCGTTGGGGGCAAGGCCCGGGAACAGGCCCTTGCGCACCAGACCGTCACGCCAGAAGCTTTCGTAGCCGATGCGCCCGCCCACCGTGGCGCTGAAGGGACCGGCCACGAACTTGCCGCTGAGCCAGGCCTCGGCGTTGCGCACCTGGGCATAGTAGTCGTAACCATACTTATCCCCCACATGCAGCGTCTGGGCGGCGCCGTTGATGAGGTAGTAATTAAGGTCATTCTGGGTTTTGTACGGCGAGGTGGCAAAGTCGCGCTCGGCGAAGTTGTCCACGTTCACGAAGTACTGGCCGCCCAGGAGATCGGCAATCACCTTATAGTACTCGGTACGGTTGATGCGGCCGTTCAGGCCGCCCGTGAGGGTAACCCAGCTGGCAGGGCGGGCCTTGAAGGTGAAGGCCAGGTTGAGGTCACGCTGGTCCACGCGGCGCTCTTCCTGCACATACTTGGAACGGCCGTCTTCCTGCACGCGGTTCACATTGTACAGGCGGTCCCAGTCCAGATGCGTCTGGTTGGAGTAGATGTCGGAGTAACGCCACACATTGAGGGCGCTCATGTACTTGTCGGGGTTGTTGCGGTTGAGGTCCTCCACGTACTCGCCGTCAATGGTGCCGTAGTAGTAGCTGGGCAGGTTGCGGTAGTAGTCCGGACGAGGGTCCTGGGCATCATACCAGTCCACGGCGGTGTAGCCGTTCTTGCCAAAGCGGTAGAGCAGCGTAGCACTTCCCTCAAACTTGTCGGAGGGCTTGAACTCCCACTGGAAGAGGGCGATGGGCTCGTGCGTCTTGCGCACGCGGGCGTTGCGCACATGTCCGTTCTGGTATCCCCAGTTGCTGTTGTACATATTGTCTCCCATGAGGTCGTAGACCTCCTGCGTGGAAGAGTTCTGGGCGCCGCGCTGTCCAGGCGTGCCAAAGAAGGCAAAGCGGATGGTGTTGACATTGTCCAGGACTTTGTCGGCAGCCAGGTAATAGGCGAAGGAGCGGTAATACACGCCGTTCACCCAGTCGTTGCCGCCCAGGCGGGCGCTCACGTTGGCGGCGAAGGCCCAGCCGTTGTCCTGCACGCCGGTAGCGTAGGAAGCCATCAGGCGCAGACGGTACAGGGTGCTGTTGGTGAGCACGCTGGCCCGGAGGCCCTTCCGCATCTCGCCGGCCGTACCGAAGATGTTGGTGAGGCCGTTATAGCCGCCAAAGCCGTAATCGCTGATCTCGGAGCCGTCCACGCTCTCCTTGGCGCGGGTTGCCTCATTGAGGCCGCTCCACAGGGAGAAGGGGCTGTAACCGGTAATGGCGTCGTTGAGCTTGACACCGGCCAGGAGCACGTCCTGGCTCTCGGAGCTGTAACCGCGGGCGCGGAAACGCACGGCCGAGAAGTTGAAGCCGGCGATGCTGTTGAACACGTCGTTGCTGCCGAACAGGATGGTGGGGTTGTCACTGTAACCGCTGTCGTCCAGGTCGAAGGCCGCGAAGGAGTCGTCATCTACCTCGGACACCTGCGAAACCGCCGTAACGGAGAGGTTGAACATGTTCTTGACGTAGCCGTCGTTCACGGTCACCTGCACCTGGCTGTCCAGGAAATCGGGGGCCTGGATGAGGAGGGTGTACATACCGTCCGGCAGGTCCGGGATGAGGAAGGTACCGTCCTGGGCCGATGTGGCCGTAGCTACCTCGGCGGCGCCGTTCATGAGCACCAGGCGGGCTTTTTCCACGGGCACGCGGCCGTTGCGGTTAACCACCGTACCCTTCACGCCACCGGTGGGCGCCTGTGCAAACAGGGCCACGGAGCCAAGAAGGGCGGCAAAAGCCAGAATAATACGTTTAGTCATATTGCGTTACTTTTTGATAACAATGTAGGTGGGATAGTGGTCGGAGAAGCCGCCCACGAACGCACCGTTGGAGAAAGTGCGGAACGGGGTTCCCTTGTACTGTCCCGTCTGATTGGTCATGTACGGCTTGTGGAACACGCGGCCGTAGTACTTGCCCTTCACGATGGGCTGGATCCGGAACGTACCCTTGGCAGCGTTGGCCAAGGCGTTGTTGACCATCACGATATCGAAGATGTTGCCTTCTCCCCTGTAGTAAAGGGAGCTGTAGCCAGCCTTGATCATGCTCAGGAAAGGATCGAAGAAATCTTCGTCGGTGGTTTCGCCGATGGTCTCCTTACCGCGGAGGAACTCCGTCATGGAGACGTCGGTGGGGTTGTCGTTCATATCGCCCATCACCACGATCTTGATGCCCGGGAACTCTTTCTGGAGCTCCATGGCGCGCTGATAGATGATCTCGGCGCCGCGGGGACGCAGATCGGCCCCCTTGCCGCCCAGACGGGAAGGAAGGTGCGCCACGAAGAAGGCGAACATTTCCCCGTCGATGGTGCCGCGCACCATGAGAACGTCACGGGTGCGGAAGGCATCCTTCTCTTCCTGGGACCAGGCGCTCCAGTCAATGCGGGAAGGAGCGAAGGTGAAGGGGATGCTCTCACTGGCCTCCACCTTGAGGACTTCGGGCCGATAGAGGAGGGCCACATCCACACCGCGGCGGTCGGGGCCGTCATAGTGGACAATCTGGTAGTTGGCCTTGGCGATGGCGGGTTCCACCACCAGGTCTTCCAGCACATGGCGGTTCTCGATCTCGGAGACGCCCAGCACGGCATGCCAGGCTTTGTTGTCCTTAGCCATATCGGCAATCACCTTGGCCATGTTCTGCTGCTTTTTGGCATACTTGGCCTCGGTCCATTCATTGGCGCCGTCGGGCAGGTATTCGTAGTCGTTCTTGCCCTCGTCGTGATAGGTGTCGAACAGGTTCTCCAGATTGTAGAAACCAATCACGTAGGATTTCCCGTTCTGCGCACCGGCATTCCATCCCACAAGGAGAAGGAGCGCTGCAAGGGCTATGTTTACGAGTCTTTTCATATTCATTTCAGTATCATTAATTCCAGAACTGTGCATTGGGTGCAGCGGCTTCCAGCTGGGTTGATAGGTCAGGATAGCGTTTGGCAAAATTGGCAAAGAAATCAATGCCGGTTTTCTGCTCCAGTTCATCAACCGAAATACGGTAAGAAGACGGATTGGCCGTAGAAATACTTGCATTGTGAGGCAGGTAAAATGCCGCCATCATATATCCTTTTTTGTCGCTCGGGTTGGCTTTAACAGCACTAGCATGGCCTCCTGAATAAAGCATTGCCTTATAGTAGTGGGTGGGAACCGTAATTCTCTTTCCATTTCCGGAGTAGACATAAGTGGATGATCCAGCCACAACACACCCAGTCACTACATAAAGCGTGTCGGCTTGCTTAGCATAGCCCCTCACCTTCCCCTCCAGGGTAGCCCAAATACCACTATTGAAAGAGCTTTGCTGAGGTGTCATGTTCGTAGGATAGAAAGTCGACACATTCGCATCATTATTCAGTCGGTCGGCCGAGGGAATCTGGTGCCCACGATCATAAACAGGATCACTATAGTACCGAGAATACCCCTCTGCCGATCTGCTAGCAGACCTTGTTATATCATACTGCTTGTCTGCAGAGAGAAGAGGATCATATCCCCAGGCGTTTGTTCTATTTCCCGAGCCAATCAGGTTATTATTCAAAGGATACGCAACCCACAGAGAAACTCTGTGATCATAATCCCAGTAACCGGACCAATTGCGGGCATCACCCTTAATCTTGGAGGTGTACTTGCCACCCTGCATGTTGTGGATAAGCAGTTCTCTTCTGTCATCTTCTTCCATTGCCGGTAACTCCAGCCATTCCGGAGCCACTCCCTTTCCAGCCTGTGCTATAGACACCCTGGCAGGGGTGCCCGAGGCAGGCGTAAGGATAATGGTGAGCCTACGAACTTCTGCATCCGAGTTCTTCTCATAACTTAAGATGGCATTGTTTACACTGCCACTCCCAGTCGAAGGAGAGACCTTTGCCCAATCTGCCGTCCCTTCCGGGAACTCAACAGATAACGCCCATGTGCCACTCGCAATCACACCGAAGAAAACGCTGCCAGCATCGGCCGACAAATATTCACTGTTTTCCCGCAGCTTGATGGCCACTTCGTCCCTCTTCTGGCAGCCGGCGAGGGCTGTCAGAAGGACGAGGACGAGAATGGACAGTTTTCTGGACATAAACACTTACTATTCGGCCACTTTGTAAGTTACGGAATTAACCTGCACAAAACCGTTGGCTGTGTGAGAAACGCAGTCAAACTCGATCTTATAGTAACGGTTGGCCTGAGGAGAAGAAATGGTGAGTTTGTTGTCTCCCGCTTTCGGGCTCGTCAGGATTACGCCGCCTGCATCCGTCGAGAAATCGGCTTCCGTAGAGATATAGAGTTTAACCTTGTTTACCTTGTTGGCTACGATGCTTGCGATATTCACCACAATCTCGGAAACAGCGAAGGTGGGGGCTTCGTTCAGGATGATGCTGGCCACGGAATCGTTGTTCTTACGGCCGCAGCGGATGTTGGTCCAATTCCAGTTGTTGTTGTTGAAGTTGGAGATGCTCCAGCTGTTGTCGCCGATCTTGGCCGTCCAGGTGTCTGTATAGGAACCCACCTTATTTTTGTCCTTGTTCTCATCCGGGAAGGTGAGGACAATGTCCTTGGGCGCTTCGCTGTACTCTTCGGCCTTGGTGGCGATAATGTACTTGGTGGTGGCGCTGTTCTTGGTGTAGGAGCCGCCGAAATAACCGGTGATGACAGCTTTCTTGCCATCCAGGGCAGCGAGTCCCAGGGCGCCGGGAGCGTCGGTCACCTGGAGAGCGGCGGTAGCGCCCTCGACGGTGACGGTCACTTTGCTGTCGGCCACAGCCACGGAGGCAAGCACCTTCACGAAGGCGTTCACCTTAGCGGCGTAGCTGTCAAAGTCGGCGGTGATGTCCGTAGCGTCGGGATAAGTAACCGTGTTGCCGCTGGAAATCACCTCAACCTCTGCGTTCTTGTTAATCTGGAACAGGCCGTTGTAGGCACCGGCCGTTCCCATCACCGTCACCTTGTCGCCGATGGCGGCCATGGTGGCAGGCTGATATACATATACGTTGTTGGTTCCGTCGGTTACCACGAAGCTCTTGGTGGTAACTGCAGAGACCAGGCCCTCGAAGTAGGCATCGGCATTCTTTGCAAGGGCGATGATCTTGGAGAGATCCTTCTCGGGATCCTTGAAGGTCTTCTTGCCGTTCCAGAGGACCAGCTCACCCTCGGTGAGGGCCGGGAGCGTGCTGTACTCGGTGACGGTACCCTTGAGGATAACCTCGTCCAGCCAGTCAAGAGGCTCGGAGCCGTCGAAGGCGGCGCCCTTGAAGGACTTGGCCTTCACCACGGTGAGTTTGCCGTCGGTGGTGCCGTCCATGAGCTCGAAGGAAGCAGCGCCATTCTTGATGGCGATGTCCTTACCTACAACGGCCTTCACGTAATACTCCTTGCCGGTAAGGTCTGCATCCTTGGCAGCGATGAGGGCATCGGCCACGGTGAACGGGCTCTCGAGGGTGCCTTCGTTGACGGGCTTCGCGGGCGTGTCACCGCCGGGGGTGTCACCGCCGGGGGTGTCGCCACCAGAAGTCTTCTTGGCATGCACGCCGAAGAGGAAAGCACGGTAGCCGGTATTGGCATCGGCTATGGTTTCCACTTTCACGGTGGTCTCCACGGCCAAAGCGCTGCCCAGCGATACGGTGTAATGGTCGGAATCTGCAACCGTCATGGAATAAGGAGAGGTATTTGTCGCGCCATCGTTAGCGACCACATTCACCTTCTTGACAGTCTCGCCAATGGTGAACTGGAGCGTAGCATCTTTCCCCTTCCAGCCAACGGCAAAGAATTCAATCTCTACGGTACCGGCAGGAAGAACAATGGAGCCATTACCATAGGCACTGCCCTTACCGTACTTGATATGCTTGACATTTTCGTAAGTGGTTCCGTTATAAGTAACGGTGAGCTTACCATCATCGTAAGCGTTGGTGCCGGCAATCATGGTAACATTGGTTTCCATGATGCCCACTTCGTCTCCGCCAGGACCGGGAGTGGGAGGAACCTCGCCGCCGGCATTCACGCTGTACAGATAGGCAGCGCCCTTGCCGGCCGTCTCGGCCGTGGTGTTGTACTTGGCAAGAGGTCCGTAGATGACAACCTCGTCACCCACCTTCACGTCGGTATCTTTGGTGGCATCGAAGGTAGCGCCGGCCAGGTAGTTGATCTGGTAGGCCTCGAATTCCTTGTCGGCGGCTTCCTTGCCGTCGTCGGTGATGTAGAAGGAAGCCTGGTGGTATTTGGCATCGGCAGCGAAGTTCTGGTCTACGCCGCTCTTCTGATAGAAACGCTGGATGATACCCTTCACATAGTACTTGGTGTCACCCGTATTGCTGTTGCCTTCGATGTTTGCCATGATCCAGGCATTGGCCTCGGAGGCGGTGAAAGCGGTCTCAGGGGTGAGACCGTCGTGCTCAATGGGAGTGGGAGGGACCACGGTGCCGCCGTCCGTGACACCGTTGAGGCTGTAGATATAGCTGGCGCCCTTGCCGGAAGTCTCCAGCGTGGTGCCGTAGTTGCTCACATACTTGGTGACGGGGCCGTAGACGATGACCTCGTCGCCCACCTTGATATCGGTGTCTCCGGTAACCCACTTGCGGTTACCCAGATAATACGTCTGATAGATGTAGAATTCGCCGGTGGCATCTTCGGAATCGGTGATATAGAAAGAGGCGTTGCCATAGTCTCCGCTGTTGGCGAAGGTCTGGTCCACGTTCTTGCTCACGGCAATCTTGGAGATCTTACCCTTCATGTAGTAGCTCTCCGTAGACACGGCGTTGTCGGCCAGGGCAGCAGCCACGGCGGCAATACCGGCGGGATTGTACGGGTCTTCCAGGGTACCGGTACCCTTCGGGGTGCCTTCTCCGCCCTGGCCGCTGTCGTCACCGCCACGGTTCACGCCATTGAGGCTGTAGACAAAGGATGCGCCCTTGCTAACGGTCTCGGGGGTATTACCTTTATAATTATAGATTTTACCGTAGATGATGACTTCGTCCTTTTCCTTGATGTCGGGGTTGTTGTCTCCCTTGGTCCACTTCACGTTGCCCAGATAGTAGGTCTGGTACACTTTGAAGACCTCGGAGGAGCCTTCTTCGTCCACAATATTGAAGGTAGCGTTGCCGTAGGTGCCGCTGGCCTCGTAGGTGGTCTCCACCGTGGAGACGATACCCTTCACGAAGACCTTCTTGGGGCTCTCGACATCGGCCCCCAGCTCCTTCACGTAGGCGATGGCGCCGGCCACGGTGAACGGTTTCTCCTTGGTACCATCTCCATTGTCAATCTCGCCGTCCGGGCCCACCTGGTTGATGGTGATGGCCTGACGGGCAAAGCCGATGGAGAAGATGATGGTAGCGCTGCGGTTGTGGCCCTTGTTCTCGGTGACCGAGATGGAGAGTTTCTGAGCGTCGGAGCTGGCCGAGCCAGCCTCCTTGGAGAGGGCGACCCAGTCCGGCAGGCTGGTTACGGCCCAGTCGCGGGTGGCGACAAGGCTGATATCATGGGAAGAGACCTCGGCCTCAAAACTTACGTCCGTGGGGTTCACGGCGAGCTTGGCGGGACCAAGATCCACTTCTTTCTTGTCACAGGCCGTGAGCAGGGCTGCTCCGGCTATGACTGCCAAAAAGAGTTTTCTAAGTTTCATATTCAGTTGTTATTATGTTTTTAACTATTCAGTCTTGCCGTTGAGCTGGATGAGCACGCTGCCCTTGTTCACCTCGGGGGTGTTGCCTTTATAATTGGCAAGGGTGCCCTTCAGGATGACTTCGTCACCCACCTTGAGGTCTTCCTCCGAAGAGAATTTTTCTCCGCCGAAGCTCTTGCCGGCATATACCTGCATGTACTTGGCGTCGTCCAGCACATGGGCGCCGTCGTCGGTGATGTAGTAGGTGAAGTCTCCGTAGGAAGAGGAGAAGGACTTGATCTTGCTCACGATACCCTTGACGTACACTTCGCCGGAGTTGACACCATCGGCGAGGGCCGATGCCTCTGCCACGGCCTTGCCCACGTTGTACGGGGACTCTGCCGTGCCTTCACCGTAAGGAGCGCCCAGGCCGTTCACGCCCAGGATCTGGGCCTCGTTCTGCTTGGTCTCCACCGTTTCCTTATACTGGGTAATGGGGCCGAAGATGGTGACGACGTCCCCTACCTTGGGCTCCACGACACCGGTGTATGCCACCAGGCCGTAATCTTTTGCACGGTACACTTCGAAGGCGTCGTTGTCGTTGTCCGGAGCCGTACCGTCGTCGGAAATCCAGAAGGTGGCGTTGCCGTAGCCGCTGCCGTCGGGCAGCTTGGCACTCATGTCGACCGCCTTGTACATGATACCGCGCACATAGACGCTGCCGGAAGGCACGTTGCCGGCCTTCACGTCCTTCACGATGTCGGAGGGCTTGTACGGGGTTTCACGGGAACCCTTCACTTCCGTGGGATCATTGGCGCCGGGCTGGGTGAAGCGCACGGAAGCGCTGGCGGCGTCGGTGAGGATGGAGATGACGGCATCCCGCTTGAGGTCCTTGTTGGCCTTGTAGGTGATGGTTATGTCAATGGGGCGCAGGGAACCCTGGCCTTCCATGGGCGACACTTTGATATCGTTCACCGGGCTTTCCGCGTTGGCGGCGCTGACGACAATGTGCCAGGGCAGATTGGCCATGAAGGTGAAAGCGGCCTCACCGGCCTCAGCGTTTTCCAGGACAATGGAAGCCGTGCTGGTAGTAATCTTCGGGGCCTCGACGTTGAAAGTTTCCTCGCTACAGGCCACTACTGCCAGGGAAAGGGCAATTCCACAAAGAATATTATTGATTTTCATAAGGCGTGAGGGATTAGAAGATGTAACGGGCGCTCACGATCATGGACCAGGTGCTGGCCGTGCTCACGGAACGGGAATAGGTCTCCTTGAGGACCTCGGTTCCGTTACGCTGGAACTCGAAGACAGGCTTGGCGCCTTCCAGATACACTTTGTCAGGGTTGGTGAGGTTGAGCGGCTTGGTGTTGCCGTAACCGTCTCCCAGATTGAGGCCGTACACGTTGCCCCACCAGGGATTGAGCATGTTGGCGAAGTTCTCGATGTCTACACCCAGCTGGATGGTGTGCTTGTGGTGTCTGGAGCCCGTGTAGAAGTAGAAGTTCTGGGCAATCTTGAGGTCGAACTTGTGCACCCAGGGAGATACGCTGGCGTTGCGCTCGGCCACCTCGCCGGTGTGCTTGCGAAGATAGGGATCCTGCTGGATGTAGTTCCAGAAGTCGATCTTCTGCTCCTCGGCCGTATAGGTGTGGGACACCTTGTCGGCGTCGGTGTAGCTGGTGGGGTTGAACTGCCAGCCATTGGGGCCGAAGAGGTCATTGTAGGTGGGGATGTCAATGAGGCTGTACTGGTAAGCGCCGTCATTGTAGATGTTGTTCACGTAGTTGACGCTGCCGCGGCTGCGGGGGCCACCGTTGTACTGCAGGGCGATGGTGGTGCCAAAGTACTTGTAGTAGTCCTTGGTCCAGGTGATGTTGGCCATGACGCGGTGCGGCATCACGTAGTTGGGAATGCCCAGTTCCATGTTGTTGGTGCCGCGTTTGGTAATGAGGTCTTTCCAGGCCGACGACACCTGGTCTCCCACGCCGTCGTTGATGGAACGGGCGTCGGTGTAAGTGTAGCTGATGTTGCCGGTGAGGCCTTTCCAGAGCTTCTTGGAGAGGCTGGCGGTGATGGAATAATAGTAACCCCACAGGGCCTTGTTGTTCACGTTGTTCAGAAGGAACACGTCCTTCATGTTGTTATTGTAGTACCCGTTGCTGTAGTAGGGACGGGCGCTGATGTCCGGAACCTGGTCCAGGGAAGCAGGGCTCTTGAGGCCGATGTTGGTGATGGTGACGGGAAACATCTCCTTGCTGTACACGCCTTCCACGGAGAAGGTCCAGTCGGCAGGGAGCTCTACGTCCACGGCCAGGGAGGACTTCCAGGTGCGAGGATTCTTGATGGCCGGGTCGATGAGCGTAAGCTGCGTGAGGGTGTCGGGAATCTTGGGCGTATAGCTGCCGCCGTAGATGGACTGGATAATGGCATTGCGGTCTGTGCCGATGGCCGGGATGGGCGTAGTGCCGCCGGCCTTGAGGGCAATGGGTGTCTGGACCACGCCGGAGTTGCCGGCCTGGGCCACGATCCACACGAACGGGATACGGCCCACGAACAGGCCGGTACCGCCGCGGAGGACCAGCTTTCGGTTACCCAGCACATCCCAATTGAAGCCTACGCGGGGAGAAACCGTGACGCGGGCCTTGGGAAGTTCGGCGGTGTCATATTTGCCTTCCGGATTGGTGAACGTGGGGGCGAAGGTGGCCGCAGCCACGTTGGGATTGTAGTTGTAGGCGATGGAAGGATAGAAAGGATACTCCAGACGGATGCCCGCGGTGACGCGGAAGTTGTTGGAGAAGTTGATCTGGTCCTGGAGGTAGGCCGATACCTGCTCGTACTGGAACGTGGGATATTCCTGGGAGAGGTTCACGTTGTTGCCGTGGGTGACGGCGAACTGGGACGGGTTGTCGAATACAGTCTTGTCCAGGATGGACGAGTAGAGGGCCTGCTCCGTGGGAAATTCGAATACGTATGCGGCACCGCCCTGGGTCTGATAACCATTGGTGGTGTGGTTGTACTCGAACTGGGCGCCCAGGAGGAGGTTGTGGATACCGGCGCTGAGGGTGAGTTCGTCGGTGGCCAGCACCGTGTGCACGTCCCGGAGGTTACCGTAGGAGAAGGTCTCGGAGCCGAAGACGGTGTAGATGGCGCGGTCGCCGCCCACGCCCACTACCATGTCCACGCCCGGGAAGTAACCGCCTTCCTGGCTGCGGGGGTCGTACTGGTGGGAGTAGGTGGCGCGGAGGGTATTGTTGAGCTTGCCGTCCAGGAAGCGGGAGTTGAGCTCGGCCGCCACGGAGTAGAAGTTCTGTTCCTGGTAGTAGCGGGCGTTCTTGTAGTAGCTGGACCACATGGAGGTGCGGCCGCCCTTGGGGGCGTAGCTGGTATCGAGGAAGCCCGTGAGGGAACCGGAAGGATTGGTAGCATACTTGGACTGCGTCATGCTGTAGCGCAGGTTCAGCTTATGGTTGCGGCCGATGTTCCAGTCCAGGCGGGCCAGGAGTTTGAGGGACGGGGACTGGATGGAGTAGCCGTTGTAGACGTCGGTGTCGTAGCCGTAGGTGTCCAGGAGGTATTTGCTCAGGGCATCGAGAACTACGGCGCTGGGACGGGCCACGCCGTCCTTTCCGTTGGTGAACACTTCCTTGTCGCCGTCGCGCACGAGCGTGCCGGTTCCGTCATCGATGTAGTTGGAGTAGCGGCGGGAGGGGCCGGGCGTCACGCTGTTGTCGGCCTCCACATTGAGGAAGAAGAAGAGTTTGTCCTTGACGATGGGACCGCCCACGGAGGCGCCGTACATGAAGTAGCGGCTGGGGTCTGTGGTGAGGGGCTTGTAGTCTGCCACCAAGTCTCCCCGCATGTTCTGGTTGCGGAAGTAAACGTAGGCCGTACCGGTTACCTGGTTGGTACCGCTTTTGGTGGTTGCTGCGATGCCGCCGCCGGTGAAGCCGCTCTGGCGCACGTCATACGGGGTGACGGAGATGGCCATCTGCTCCAGGGCGTCCAGGGAGATAGGGCTGCCGCCGGCCGGCAGGTTGGAGCCGATACCGAAGGCGTTATTGAAGGCGGCGCCGTCCACGGTCACATAGGACTGGCGGTAGTTACCGCCGCCGATGGAAACCTTGGAACCGTTCACATAGGCCTGAGGCGTCTGCTTGAGGAGGTCGTTCATGCTGCGGCTTACGGTGGGCAGGACCTGGATTTCCTTGGCGCTCATGGAAGTGATGGCGCCGGCGCGGTCGCTTCTCATGTTGGAGGTGCGGCCCTCGGCCTTTACCACCACGCCTTCCAGCGTGAGGGATTCCTCGGCCAGGGTGGTATCCAGCACCAGGTTGTCCGACAGGGCTACGGTGATGTCCTTGAAGACGGCATCGGCATAACCCATGCAGGCTACGGTAACGGTGTAGGGGCCGCCGGCCGTGATGCTGTTGAGCCGATAGTAGCCCTTGGCGTCGGTGACCGAGTAGTACTGCGAGCCCGTGGGCTCGTGGACGGCCACCACGGTGGCGCCCACCACGGGACCGGACTCATCCGTGATGCGTCCGCTCATGGAGGAGGTTGTCACCTGGGCAAAGGCAATAACGCTCACCAGCAAAGCTATGCAGGTGAGCATCAGGCTTTTAAAGACGTTTTTCATAAAGTTTACCTTGTATAAATATTGATACTGTCAATCTCATGTGGCAATACGCACAAATATACGAAGATTTCCCTGTAAATACAAACATGCGCCTTAGCGGCGCAGGTACTTCCAGCCAATGACGGGAAGCGAGAACGCCAGGAAGCATGCTGCAATCCAGAAAACGGATACAGGAAGGAAGTTGTAGAAGCCGTCAGAGGCGAATCCGTCGATGAGCAGGCCGCTGACGACGGACTGCAGGCCGGCCGCTGCATAGCTGGAAATGCCCACAATGCCCAGGGCGGCGCCGGTGGCGCGGCGCGGCACAAAATCGAGGGCCATGAGGCCGGCTACGATGCAGAAAACCACGGAGAACGAGCAGCTGAAAACAGCCACAAAGGCCATATTGAGACCGAAGCCGCCGTCCATGAAGAGGAATCCCGCGAGGGAGAGGACGGCCAGGATGCCGGAAATGACTACTGGCCGCACACGATTGCCGCGGAACAGGACGTCGGAGAGCCAGCCGGCGGCAAGGTTCCCGGCGACGCCGAAGACTTCGGCCAGGCCAATGATCTGTGTAGCCCGCTCCAGCGAGAAGTCTTTCTGCTTCTGGAGGAACAGCACGCCCCAGTCGCTCACGGCATGCTGCGTAATGTAGAGAAACGCCGTGGAAATGGCGATAACCCAAATGCCGGGATGCTTAAAAACCCACTTCTGCAGTTCGCGGGTGGGCTTTTTCTCCTGGGCCGGTTCTCCGGAAAGTTCTTCCACAGAGGGTAGTCCTTCGCTCTCGGGGGTGTCGGAGATGAAGAGGAGGGAGACCATAAGGCCGATGCCTCCCGCCACGGCCGCAGCCAGAAAGCCCCACTGCCAGCCCGCCGCCGCGACGATGAAGCCGGTCATGATCATGGAGACGGCTTTGCCCAGCTGGGGCGTGGAGGAGAAGATGCCGTACATGGTGCCGCGGCTTTTGAGCGGGAACCATCGGCTCAAAGAAATGGTGCCGGGCGGCGAGCCCATGGACTGCATCCAGCCGTTGACGCCCCAAAAGAGCGAGAAGGCGGCAAAAAGCAGGCCCGACGGCCAGCTCCACTGGCCCAGAAGGCCCAGGATGAGGTTTATGAGGGCCGATACCCCAATGCCTACGGCCATGAAACGGCGGATGTTGCAGTAGTCGGCGATGAAGCCGTTGAGGAACTTCCCTACCGCATACACGAAATAGAAGGCAGAGCCAATGATGCCCAGCTGCCCGGCCGTGAGCACGCCGCCGTCGATGAGGGGCTGTTTTACCACGCCCAGCGTCATGCGGCATACGTAGTAGAGGGTATAGGCTGCCGTCACGCCCCAGAAGGTACGGGTACGGAGGCGCTTGTACGTCCGGTCCACCTCGGGTGCAGGGACTTTCTGCGCGCGGGGCTTGCTGATGCGGAACCAGGAGTACAAGGACATGGATTAAAGGTCTGCGAGAAGGGTGGAAAGACGGGTGCCGTGCACATAGAGGCGTGCCTGAAGGCCGGCCGCGCGGGCCGCTTCCACGTTGACGTCGTTGTCGTCGATGAAAAGGATTTCCCCGGCAGGCAGGCCGATGCCTTTGACCGTAGCCTCGTAGATTTCCCGCGAGGGTTTGAGGAGTCGCATCTCGGAGGAGATGAACTGGCCTTTGAAGGTTTCGGGGCCAATCCCGTTTTCGCGGAACATGCCGGTAATGATGGGCATGGCGATGGGGTTGTTGTTGGAGAGAAGGTACAACGGGTAGCGTGTAGCAAGCTCTTTCACGGTTTCTACGGTGTCCTGGGTCATGCCCGTGAGGAGGGAGCCCATGCAGCGGTCTACGTCGGAGGGTTTGCTGCCGGGTTTGGACTCCGAGAGCACCAGTGTCCGGAACTCGTCTCCCGAGAGGCGGCCGGCTTCCATTTCTCCGTAGATGCCTTTCTGGTGGTAAGGGTCCAGTAATTCCGTGATGCGGTAGAACCCGAGGATATTCTCGAAGGCGTCAATGCACCGCGCCAGGTCCAGGCCGATGAGCACGCCGCCTATGTCAAAAACGATTGCTTTTATCATAATTCGTGCAAAGTTACTGAAAAAATCATTACCTTTGAGTAGCTAAAACTAATCAAAATGAAAGACCTGCTTAATACGCTGGGAACCTGGAAATTCTGGAAAGAACTCATCATCATGACCGTGGCCATGCTCATCGCCGCGGCAGCCGTGTACTACTTCCTCATGCCCAGCAATCTGGTTATCGGCTCCATCACCGGTTTGTCCATGGTGATCTCCGGTCTGTTCGGGTTGGCTGGCATCAACGTGAAGGTGTCACTGGTGGTCACCATCATCAATGCCCTGCTGCTGGTGATGGCCTGGGTGATGATCGGCCATGAATTCGGCGCAAAAACCGTGTACACGGCCCTTATCCTGGGACCTTTCATCGAGTTCTGGGAGGAGGTGATGCCGGTGAGCCGCATCATGGAAGAGGGTGCCACTTCGGTGATGGGAGATCCCTGGTTCGACCTTCTTTGCTTCGTGCTCATCCTCAGCGCCTCGCAAACCATCCTTTTCCATATCAATGCCTCCACCGGCGGGCTGGACATCCTTGCCAAGATCGTGAACAAGTACTTCCACCTGGAGATCGGCACCTCGGTTGCGGTTGCCGGCGCCATCATCTGCTGCACGGCTTTCGCCATCAACCCGTTCCGCTTGGTGGTCATCGGCCTTATCGGCACATGGATCAACGGCCTGGCCCTGGACCACTTTACGGCCGGTCTCAACCGCCGCAAGCGCGTGTGCATTATCACTTCACAGTACGAGCGCATCCGCAAGTACATCATTGAGGATTTGCAGCGCGGCTGTTCCCTCTACAATGTAACGGGTGGCTACAACGGACACCAGAATATCGAGATACAGGCCCTCCTCACGCAGGAAGAGTTCTCAAACCTCATGAACTACATCAAGGACAATGACATACACGGTTTCATCACCGCCGGAAACGTAAGCGAAATTTACGGTGAATGGAACGCCAAAACCAAGAAAAAGAAGAAAATCTTCTAATTTGGCACGGTATTAGAATAAAGGGGTATCAGACATAAATATTGATACCTTACTATAAACCCCGCCGCCCATTGTGATAATGCGCGAGCGGGGTAATTCTTTACTTAAGCAGCTTTCTCAGCTCTGCCTGGGCACGGGCCATGTCCTTCTGGAATTCGGGAGAGGTCTGGAGGCGGGCAAAGCCTATTCCGGCTACGGGGCGGCTGGCATCTACGTCGCTTTGCCAGTGGCAACCGGAGACAACACGGCTTTCGCCGCTGAGCCAGGCGCGGGCGAAGACAGCCTCGGCCGTGGCGGGATTGATCTGGGACATCAGGAGGGCACAGGCCCAGGCACGGATGGTGTGGCCGGAGGGATAAGAGCCTTCGGTAGCGAGCCACTCGTCATCCTGCGGGAAAATGGACGGTTCCTTGAAATAAGCGAAGGGTCTGGTGCGGAAGTAATGCGCCTTGGGACGGAAACGGATGTTCTCGATGGTGGTGATGCCGCGAGTGAGGACTTCGTATATGGCCGGGGTCTTGTCTTTGGAGATTTCTACGCCAAAGGGCTCTCCCAGAATAACCAGCGTAGTGTCCATGCTCCAGATGGCGTCTCTTACGGCCATTTGGAGCCGGGCCGGGTCTTTACGCTGCTGCTTGCCCCACATGTAGCGGAGGATGTCGTGGTCAAAGTCCGTGCTGGGATCTGCGGGCGGTGCGGGCAGTACCTGCACCACATCCGGCATCCGGTCTTCAGGGATATAGGGTTTAAACTCCTGCGCCAGCGCCGTGGCAGGCAGAAGGGTCAAAAGGCAGAGAAGGATAAATCTGGTCATATTTTGCGTGTTCTTATCTCTTGCAAAGATACGGTTTTTGCCGGAAATGC
>DGHE01000141.1:0-6878 GCA_002392525.1 Bacteroidales bacterium UBA3856
CCTGACGTCTTGTGCTGGATGGGGTAGGCGAGCTGCTTGAGACCCCAGTCCTCTTCGTACACGATCTCTCCGCCGTTGTCGGTGATGAGCTTGGTGTACTTGGCAACCGCTTCCTTCATCTGGGTATCAGACAAAACGGGAGTTGCAATGAAAACGGTTTCGTACTGGTTAACCATTGTTAGTTAATTAATTGTTTATAAATGTTTTATTGCTTTTAAGGCCACTAAAGGCCCAAAAAGGACTGCAAATATAGCGCTTTTCTACCGGAAAAACAAAAAATTATGACTATCTTTGTTTTCACATTATGAAAGACAAAAAGACATTTGGCGCATGCCTGGCCGGAGGATTCCTCCGACTCCTCGGACGCCTTCCGCTGGGCTGGCACCGCTGGTGGGGCCGCGTGCTGGGAGACTTTGTCCGCGGCACCCTGCATTACCGCAACGACGTAGTCATGGTCAACCTGGCCCGCAGTTTTCCCGAAAAGAAATACGCAGAGCTCAAATCCATTTCCAAACGCTTCTACCGGCACTTCGCCACCACCCTCACGGAAATGATCTGGTTCGGCGCCTGCAGGGGCCCCAAAGGCCGTAAACGCCTCCATGACAGCCACATCGTAGAAATCACCAACCCCGAGGAGCTCAACCGCCTCTATGCCGGCGCCCCGCAGCTCATGATGCTCCAGGCACACACCGGCAACTGGGAGCTCATCGGCGGCATCCGCAACTACTCCTACGGCACCGAGCTCTCCATCATGCCGGAAGATTTCGCCGTCACCTACATGGAGCTGAGCAGCCCCGCCTGGAACCAGGTGATGGCCGAAAACCGCACCGCCCCCGTCGCCGACCAAGGCTTTGACGGATACGTGGAAACCCACGAAGTCCTTCGCTTCGCCCTGGGTAAGAAAGGCCGCAAGTTCGGCTATTCCTTCATCACCGACCAGTCCCCCTACACGGCCATGAACCACCCCGTGACAACGTTCATGCACCAGCCCACCAAAATGATGACCGGTGCCACCGCCCTCGCCTCCAAGCTGGGCATGGCCGTCGTCTACTTAAGATACGAGTGCCGGGAAGAAGGCGGCTACCGCATGACCTTCGTCCCCATCTCGGACAACGCCAAGGGAGAAGATCCCGTAAAGCTGATGGAGCGCTACTACGCCCTCCTTCAGGAAGACCTCGAAAAACAGCCTTGGAACTATCTCTGGACACATAAAAGATGGAAAACAGAAGAGACTTCTTAAAAAAAAGCGCCCTGGCGGCAGTGGCGGCCCCGCTCATGGCCACCGCCTGCAAGAGCGGACATGACGGCGACAAATACGGAATTGAGCCCGACCCTTCCATCGAGAGTACGCTCATCGTCCCCAAAGCGTCCGGCCTCCCCATCACCGGCACATTCCTGGACGAGATTTCCCACGACATCCCACACCAGAACTGGGGAGAAAAAGAGTGGGACCGGGACTTCCGTTACATGAAAGCCATCGGCATCGATACGGTCATCGACATCCGCTGCGGCTACCGTAAGTTCATCACCTATCCGTCCCCCTATCTCTTGAAAAAAGGATGCTATATGCCTTCCGTTGACCAGATTGACATGTTCTGCCGCCTGGCCCTGAAATATGACATGAAGTTCATGCTGGGCCTGTATGACAGCGGCAAGTACTGGGACACCGGAGACATGAGCTACGAGGTGGAAGCAAACCGCTTTGTCATTGACGAAATCTGGGAGCGCTACGGTTCCAAGTACAAGAGTTTCGGCGGCTGGTACATCTCCGGAGAAATTTCCCGCGCCACCAAGGGCGCCATCGAAAGCTTCCGCACCCTGGGCCGCCAATGCAAGGAGGTATCGGGCGGCATGCCCACTTTCATCTCTCCCTGGATCGACGGCAAGAAGGCCGTGGACGCAGCCGGCGGCTCCCTCACCAAGGAGCAGGCCGTCTCCGTCGCCCAGCACGAGAAAGAATGGGACGAGATCTTTGACGGCATCCATGAGTTCGTGGACGCCTGCGCCTTCCAGGACGGCCAGATCGACTATGACGAGCTGGACGCCTTCTTCAGCGTGAACAAACGCCTGGCCGACAAATACGGCATGCAGTGCTGGACCAATGCAGAAACCTTTGACCGGGACATGCCCATCCGCTTCCTGCCCATCAAGTTCGACAAACTGCGCATGAAACTGGAAGCCGCCAAACGCTGCGGTTACGACAAGGCCATCACCTTCGAGTTCAGCCACTTCATGAGTCCCCAGAGCGCCTATCTGCAGGCCGGACATCTCTATGACCGTTACAAAGAATACTTCAATCTATGAAAAAAACCTCTGAAATGAGTGCCGGACGCGTGCTGTTCGTAGCCATGGTGGCCGCCCTCGGCGGCATCCTGTTCGGCTACGACACAGCCGTCGTTTCCGGAACCACCCGCATCGTTGCAGACCAGTTCTCCCTGTCCGAGCTTTCCAAGGGATGGTACGTAGGCTGCGCGCTCATCGGCTCCATCATCGGGGTGTCCCTCGCCGGCATGATGTCGGACTTCCTGGGCCGCAAGAAAACCATGTTCATCTCGGCCGTCATGTTCAGCATATCGGCCATCGGCTGCGCCGTGTGCGGTAATTTCAGCCAGCTTGTGCTCTACCGCATCATCGGAGGTTTCGGCATCGGCGTCGTATCCATCGTCTCTCCGGTCTATATCTCCGAGGTTTCCCCGGCCGACAAGCGCGGAACCATGGTTTCCCTCTATCAGCTGGCCGTCACCATCGGCTTTCTCCTGGCATACCTCGTCAATTATCTGGTCCTGAAAGGGGCCGACGAGAGCGCGGCGGGCACCTCCCTCGGCGTCCGCATGTTCAACAGCGAATACTGGCGGGGCATGCTGGGCATGGAAACCATCCCGGACCTAATGTTTGTCATCCTGATCTTCTTCATCCCCGAGAGCCCCCGCTGGCTCATCGTACGGGGAGAGCGTAAAGACAGCAGCGAGGAGTGGAAAGCCCTTCGGGAGCCCGGCATCCTCAAAGCCGTTCTCGCAGGGTCGGCCATCGCCATCCTGGGGCAGTTCATGGGCGTGAACGCCGTCCTTTACTACGGTCCCGAAATCTTTCAGGACGCCGGCCTCTCCAGCGAAGGCTCCATGTTCTCCACCGTCCTTGTGGGGGCGGTAAACATGATCACCACCGTCATCGCCCTCCTCATCATTGACAAAGTGGGGCGGAAGCAGCTGGTCTGGTGGGGCGTCGGCAGCATGATCGTGTGCCTTCTGGCCATCGGCACGTACTTTGCCTGGGGCCCCGCCCTGGGTCTCGGCACCGGTTTCCTGCTCACCTTCTTCCTGCTGTACGTATTCTCCACCGCCATCTCCATCAGCGCCGTGGTGTTCGTCCTCCTGAGCGAGATGTACCCGGGACGCGTACGGGGCCTGGCCATGTCCATCGCCGGCCTGGCCCTGTGGGTGGGCACCTACCTCATCGGCCAGCTCACCCCCTGGATGCTCGCGAACCTCACGCCGGCCGGAACCTTCTTCCTGTTTGCCTTCTGCTGCCTCCCTTATCTGTGGATTATGTGGCGCCATATTCCCGAAACCACGGGAAAGACGCTGGAAGAAATTGAGGAATACTGGAAAAACTAGCTTTTTTTCATTATATTTGCAGATACGCTTATATCTGACAAAAGAATGAAAAAACAACTGATAACCTTCATCCTGGGCCTTTGCCTCCTTCCCGCGGCAAAAGCTCAGGATGTCATTTATGCCCTTCCTTCCACCACCCTCACCGTTGAGGTGGAGGTGGAGCAGGAAGACTTCTTCGCCGGCCCGTACGCCACGTACGCCCGCAAATTCCTTAACATGGACGTGAAGGACCGCAATGCCGTGCGCTCATCCGTCACAGCCCTGGAACTCATCCCCCGCGTGGAGGCAGACCTGAAGGCCCTCTACAGCTGCGATAGCGACAACGCCGCCCTCCTTGCCCTCACCGCGCAGGGCCTGGTGGCGCTTCAGAACAAGGCCGATGCCGGCGCGCTTGCCTGGCGCTTCCTCCCCCCCGTCGGCGCCTCCTTCCCCGGCGGCGTCGCCAGTCCCGTCAAGGAGGAAACCCGCATCACCTACAAGAGCATCAAGACGGAAGACTCCGTGGTGCAGGTTCCCGTTGAGCACAAGGTAAAATCGGCCAAAACCCTGGAAGACAAGGCGGCGGAGGCCGCCGAGATGATCCTTTCCGTGAAGAAGGACCGCCTCAACATTGTCTCGGGCAACACCGACGCCTCCTACTCCGGAGAAGCCATGGGCGCAGCCCTCAGGGAGCTGGACCGTATTGAGAAAGAGTACATGGCCCTGTTCGAGGGCTATACCGTCAAACGCAGCTACACGGCCACCTTCGACGTGGTACCGGTCTCCGGTGAGATGCGCTACCTGGCCTTCCGCCTCACCGACAACGGCCCCGTCCCCGACGGCACCAAGGGCGTTCCCTATTACCTGGAACTGGAGCCCGAGAAAATGGTGCTGCCGGAGGAAGGCAAATCCAAGGGCAAAGTTACGCCCGTCCGCTACCGCATCCCGGCCATCTGCCGCGTAAAGCTCACCCGCGACGGCATCCGCCTCACGGAGTCCCGCATTCCCGTCTACCAGCTGGGAACAGAAGCCTATCTCGTACAATACAAATAAACACTGTCATATGAACATCCAAGATTTAGAACCCAAAGTAGTTTGGAAGAACTTCCATGCGTTCACCCAGCTGCCCCGCCCCTCCTATCATGAGGAGAAGGTGGTGGAGTACCTGCTGAACTGGGGCAAAGCCCACGGCTATGAGACCATCAAGGACGGCGAAGGCCCCATCGCCAACGTCATCATCCGCGTCCCCGCCACCCCCGGCATGGAAAAATGCAAGGGCGTCATCCTCCAGGGCCACATGGACATGGTTCCCCAGAAAACCTCCGACAGCAGCCACGACTTCCTCAAGGATCCCATCAAGGCCTACGTGGACGGTGAATGGGTAACCGCAGACCGCACCACCCTGGGCGCAGACAACGGCATCGGCCTGGCCCTTGCCCTCTCCGCCATTGAAGATCCTTCCGTCAAGCACGGTCCCATCGAGGTGCTCGCCACCTATACCGAAGAAACCGGCATGGACGGCGCCAATGCCCTGAAGCCCGGCATCCTCAAGGGAGACATCCTCCTCAACCTGGATTCCGAGGAAGAAGGAGAACTGTGCGTGGGATGCGCCGGCGGCCTGGACGTATCGGCCACTTTCAATTACCGTAAGTACAACACGCCGGAAGGCAGCAAGGGCTTCAAGCTTACCGTCAAGGGCCTCAAGGGCGGCCACTCCGGCATGGACATCTCCCTCTACCGCGCCAACGCCAACAAGGTGATGGCCCGCATGCTCCTTCCCGTCATGGAAATGTTCGGCGTCAAGGTGGTGAGCTTCACCGGCGGTTCCCTTCGCAATGCCATCCCCTTCGAGGCCGTCGTTGAGATTGTCCTTCCTGAGGAGAACCTCAAGGCCGTGAAGGAATGCATCGAAAACGTATTCGCAGAAATCAAGGCAGAGTTTGCCCAGTCAGACCCCGATGCCGCCCTTTACGTGGAGGACATTCCTGCAGCCGGCAAACACATCCAGCCCAGCGTGATGCTGAGGGCCGTGAAGGCTCTTCTCGCCTGCCCGTCCAACGTCATCCGCATGAGCCAGACCATGGAAGGCCTCACCGAGACCTCCATCAACATGGCCATTGTCCGCACCGAAAAAGGTAAGATCACCGTCCACAGCCTCATGAGAAGCGCCGTCGACAGCGCCAAGGCAGCCCTTGCCCAGCGCGTGCGCTGCATCTTCGAACTCGCAGAGGCCGACCAGGTGGTGTTCAAGGGCGGATACTCCGGCTGGACGCCGGTCCTCGGAACCGAGATCAACAAGGTGTGCATGGACCAGTATGAGAAGGTCTACGGCTCTCCCATGAAGATCATGGCCACCCACGGCGGCCTGGAATGCGCCATCATGGGTGCCAAGTACCCGAACTGGGAAATGGCGTCCATCGGCCCCACCATCAAATATCCCCACAGCCCCGACGAGAAAGTGAACATCGCCTCCGTCGCCCGCACCTGGGAGTATCTCAAGGCAGTATTAGCGAACATCCCCAATAAATAATAGCAACCCATTATGTTTAAAGGACAACCGAAGGGCCTCTTTGCACTGGCCCTTGCCAATACCGGTGAGCGATTTGGCTACTACACCATGATCGCCGTGTTCGCCCTGTTCCTCAGGGCCAACTTCGGCCTTTCTGCCGGTATGGCAGGAACCATTTACAGCTCATTCCTTATGTTTGTGTACTTCTTCCCGCTTGTCGGTGGTATCCTAGCCGATAAGTTTGGTTTCGGGAAGATGGTCACTTCCGGCATTCTGGTCATGTTCCTGGGATACCTGCTGCTCTCCGTTCCGCTGGGCAGCGGCACCGTAGCGCTCGTAGCCATGCTGGCCGCCCTCGTACTTATCGGATTCGGAACGGGCTTGTTCAAGGGTAACCTCCAGGTGATGGTCGGTGACCTGTACAACGACCCCCAGTACGCCGACAAACGCGACTCCGGCTTCTCCATCTTCTACATGGCTATCAATATCGGTGCACTGTTCGCCCCTACCGCCGCCATCAAGATCCGCGAATGGGGTATCAGCCTGGGATTTGACGGCAACTCCGCCTATCACTTCTCCTTCGCCGTGGCTTGCGTATCCCTGGTCGTTTCCATCGCCATCTACTACGCTTTCCGCAGCTGGTTCAAGCACGTGGAAGGCGGTCACGCCAAGAGCGAGAAAGCCCAGGTGGTGGACACCCTCACCCCCGAGCAGACCAAGAAGCGCATGGTAGCCCTGTTCCTGGTGTTCGCCGTGGTCATCTTCTTCTGGATGTC
>DGHE01000141.1:6920-13629 GCA_002392525.1 Bacteroidales bacterium UBA3856
TTCCACCAGAACGGTCTCACCCTCACCTACTTCGCCGACGAATTCACCGAGCGCAGCGCCACCGGTATCAACTCCATGCCTTTCAACGTTTGGAACCTGGTAGCCGTCATCGCCATCGTATATGCTCTGTTCTCTATCTTTGACAAGGAGACCAGCAGCAAGGGCAAGTGGATCGGCACCGGCGTGGTCGCCCTCGCCTGTGCCTACCTCGTCTGGCAGTACAGCCGCATCAGCGGCGCCATCGAGATCAGCGCCCCTATTTTCCAGCACTTCAACCCCTTCTATGTGGTAGCCCTCACGCCGGTTTCCCTGGCCGTGTTCGGTTCCCGGGCCAAGAAGGGCAAGGAGCCCTCTGCACCTCGCAAGATTGCATACGGTATGCTGGTAGCGGCCATCGCGTTTGCCCTCCTGGCTTTCGCCTCCATCGGCCTCAATACGCCTGACGTACAGGCTGCCGCCCGCGCAGCCGGCGCCCCCGAGACCCTGGTCTCCCCGTACTGGCTCATCTCCGTCTATCTCATCCTCACCTTCGGCGAACTGCTGCTGAGCCCCATGGGCATCTCCTTCGTGTCCAAGGTAGCTCCGCCCAAGTACAAGGGTATGATGATGGGTATGTGGTTCGTCGCCACAGCTCTGGGTAACCTCCTGGTGCAAGTAGGCGGTCACCTCTGGGGCAACATCCCCCTGTGGGTGGTCTGGTCCGTGTTCCTGGGCGTCTGCGTGATCAGCGCCATCTTCATGTTCGCCATGATGAAGAAACTGGAAGCAGCTACCGAATAAGTGCCAAGACTGTATATCATATCGGGTCCAAACGGCTCCGGGAAAACCACCGCTTCGTACGGCGTGCTCCCGGAGCTGCTGGACTGCAGCGAGTTCGTCAATTCCGACGAATTCGCCAAGCATCTGTCGCCCTTCGCCCCCGAAAGCGCCTACGTCACTGCCAGCCGCCTGATGCTGCGCAAGGTCAAGTACCTGTTTGACCGCAGGGAGGATTTCTGCATAGAGACCACGCTGGCTACGCGCGCCCTTCTCAAGATGGCGCGCAACGCCCAGGCCAAAGGCTACTATGTAACCGTTCTCTACCTGTGGCTGAACAAGCCAGAGATTGCCATTGAACGGGTGGCCAAACGCGTGCGTGCCGGCGGCCACGACATCCCGGAAGAAACCATCCGGCGCCGCTACCAGATGGGCCTCAACTACCTGTTCCACGAGTACATGCAAACCTGCGACAAATGGATCCTCGCCGACAACTCCGAGCCTCCCTTCGAGGTCATCGCAGAGGGCTCCAAAAAAGGACTCATTATCCGGGACATGGAAAAGTACAACAAGATCCGAAGCCTGGTGACAGACCAAATGACCCTTCCCACACCGCTCGAAAACGTGGCGGAACTCATTGCCAAGGAAATATCCAAGGCTCCGCTCGCCCACGACGGCGTACCTTATCAAAGCGATCAACAGAAGAATGATCAACCCTAAATCGTATTATTTTGACATTTTCCAGGTGGACACCCCTGTGCTGGACCGCCTGACGGAAGAGGGACTTCGCAGTGGCGGCAGCTACTGCGACCTCTTTTTTGAGAACACCACTTATGGCAGCCTCCTCCTCAGGGACGGCGCCGTCACATCGGGCGGCAACCACGTAGATTTTGGCGTGGGTATCCGCGTACTTGCCGGAGAAAAAACCGGCTACGCATACTCCGAGAGCACCGCGTGGCCCGACATGGCCGCCTGTGCCCGCGCCGCCGCGCAGATTGCATCGGCCCCGGTGGACGTGAGTCCGTACGGGACGCGCAATCCCAGCCGCGGAGAGCCCAACCCCGCCGCCGACCGCTATCCCATCCGTGAGCCCTGGCGCGGCGTTCCCATGAGCACGTTCCTCCCCTTTCTCCAAAAGTTGGAGGCCGATATCAAGCGCCGCGACACCCGCATTGTGAAGGTCATCGTCAACCTGGCGTTCCAGGTGAGCGACATCCTTATGTACAACTCCTCCAAGGAGCTCAAGTGGGATACGCGTCCCATGGGCAGCGTCTCGGTCTCGGTGGTGTTCCAGCAAGGAACCCAGACCGAGAACAAATCCACGTCCCGCAGTTTCCGCTGCGGAGCCGAGATGCTTTCGGACGCCCTTGTAGAGGAAATGGCCTCAGAAGTAGTAAAAGGCATTGACGACCGCTTTGCCGCCAAACGCCCCAAAGGCGGCCAGATGCCCGTAGTGATGGGCGCCGGTGCTTCCGGCATCCTCCTGCACGAGGCTATGGGCCATGCCTTCGAGGCCGATTTCAACCGAAAAGGCACGTCCATCTTTGCCGATAAAATGGGCAAGCAAATCTGCCCCCGCGGCATCCAGATCATTGACGACGGAACCCTGGCCGGCAACCGCGGCTCCCTCAACTTCGACGACGAAGGCATCCCCGGCCAGAAAACCTACATGGTGGAAGACGGTGTTCTCACCAGCTACCTCCACGACCGCATATCGGCCGCCCACTACGGCGTACGACCCACCGGCAACGGCCGCCGCGAGAGCTTCCGCTACGCTCCCCTGCCCCGCATGAGGGCCACTTACATGGAAAGCGGCAACGCCAAGGCCGATGACCTCATTGCCAGCGTATCCAAGGGCATCTACGTAGACGAATTCTCCAACGGACAGGTTCAGATTGGCGAAGGCGACTTCACCTTCTACGTCAAGTCCGGCTACCTCATCGAGAACGGCCGCCTCACGCAGCCCGTGAAGGACATCAACATCATCGGCAACGGTCCCGAGGCCCTCGCCGACATGCAGGGGGTGGCCGATGACCTTTCCGTAGACCCCGGCGCCTGGACCTGCGGCAAGGAGCAGTCTGTTCCTGTCTCCTGCGGCATCCCCACGGTGCTCATCCGGAGCCTCACCGTGGGCGGGGAGTAGGGCATCGGCCTTTGGCATCGCGCACGGCCGTGATGCGGGAAGCGCTGAATATTAATTAGTTACAGAATTTCTCCCTGTAGAAAACGAGGGGGAGAATTTTAACAAACACATGATAGACAATAAGTTACACATCACGCTCACGGAGGAGGAAATCGCGCTGGCCAAGCATTGCCTGGCCTTTGCGCAGCAGGAAGGTGCCCAGAAGGTGCGCATTACGCTTTCCAAAACCCTCATGAACCTCATCGGCGTACTTAACGGAGAGGTGGACAAGACCGCTCATGCGCTGGACCGCAGCCTGCAGCTCCAGCTGTTTGTAGACGGCAAGTTTGGCACGTTCTCCTCCAACCGCCTGGAACAGGAGGGGCTGGAAGCCTTCATCCGGGAAGCCATCGGCACGGTGCGCATGCTTCAGGCCGATGCCTGCCGCGCCCTCCCCGCACCGGAGCGCCTGGAAAAAGGCGCCACCGAAGGCACCGAGCTGGGCCTGTATGACACCGAATATGAGTCCCTCACGGCCGAAAAACGCCGGGAGATGGCCCTCCGCTCCATGGCCTGGCCCCGGGAAGGCCTCATTTCCGAGGAAGGAGAATACTCAGACTCTGTCTTCGATTCCCTGACCATTGACTCCCAGGGCCTCTATGCCCGCCACACGGAGACGTCCTTCGAGATTGGATACGAATCTACCGTGGAAGATGCGGAAGGCAACCATCTGTCCAGCTACTGGTGGGATGCGACTCCCCGCCTCAAAGACCTGCAGCTGGAAGGCTGTGCCGAGAAAGCCTACGAGCGCGCGATGGCTCAAATCGGTCCCGTAGATATTCCCAGCGGGAAATACACGCTCATTGTGGACAGCGAATGCGCCTCCAAACTGCTTACGCCCGTTCTGAATGCCCTCGGCGGCTTTGCCCTGCAGCAGAAGAATTCGTTCCTGACGGACAGCCTGGACAAGAAACTCTTCCCTTCCGAGCTCACTATCCTGGATGCGCCCCGCACGGCTGGCGACACCGGCTGCCGCCTCTTTGACAGCGAAGGCGTTGCCACCCGCGAGATGCCCATCATCGAAAAGGGCGTGGTCAAAACCTACTTCCTCAACACCTATATCTCCCGGAAGATGGCGATGGAACCTACCATCGAGGATGCCACACGCATAAAAGTGATGCCCATAGGCGGCTGCAAAACGCAGGAAGACGTACTGGAGAAAGTGCAGGACGGCATTCTGGTCACCGGCTTCAACGGCGGCAATTCCAATCCGGCTACAGGTAACTTCTCATACGGAATAGAGGGCTTCCGCATCCAAGGCGGAAAGAAGGTGCATCCCGTCCGCGAGATGCTCATCACCGGTAATTTCCTGGACCTGTGGAACAAACTCCTCGTGGCAGCAGAGGACGCCCGCCCCTGCCTTAGCAAACTCATTCCCACCCTGGCCTTCGCCGATATTGACTTCAGTGCGTAAAGTCCCTCCCCCGAGGGGAGGGGGTAACGTATATAATTATTTCATTTGAAAAATGAAAACCGCCGTCGTCATACTCAATTACAACACAAGGGATTACCTGAGCAAGTTCCTGCCCGGGCTCATCGCTTCCTGCAAAGGTCTGGACGCGCAGGTCATTGTGGCCGACAACGCCTCCCGCGACGACTCCGTCACCCTTATGAAAACCGTGTTCCCGGATGTCCGGCTCATTGAACTGGACCAAAACTACGGCTTTACGGGCGGCTACAACCGGGCCCTGGCGCAGGTGGAGGCAGAGTACTTTGTCCTCATCAACTCCGACATCGAAGTACCGGAAGAGTGGCTGAAGACTCTGGTGGAATGGATGGACGCCCACCCGGACTGCGGTGCCTGCGGACCCAAGCTCATTTCCTACTACGAGCGAGATACGTTTGAGTATGCCGGCGCGGCCGGAGGCCTTCTGGACAAGTACGGCTATCCCTTCTGCCGCGGCCGTCTCATGCAGCATGTGGATAAGGACCACGGCCAGTACGACGAACCCGCCAATGTTTTATGGTGCAGCGGTGCCTGCCTCATGGTTCGCGCCAGCCTCTGGAAGGAGCTGGGCGGCCTGGACGAGCGTTTCTTCGCCCACATGGAGGAAATTGACTTTTGCTGGCGCCTCCAGCTGAGAGGCTGGAAAGTGACGGTGGTGCCCAAGTCCTATGTGTACCACATCGGCGGAGGCACCCTTCCCAACGAGTCCCCCTTCAAGCTGCGCCTGAACTTCCGCAACAACCTCCTCATGCTGGAGAACAATCTGCCGGCAACATTTGCGGCCCGCGGCTGCAGCGAGAAATCGGCCCGGTTCAGAACCCGCGTCCGCATCTTCCTCCGCATGTGCCTGGACGGACTGTCGGCTCTGGTCTATCTTTTCACAGGCCGATGGCGTTTCTTCAAGGCCGTATATGACGCGCACATCGAATACCGCAAGCTCCGCCGCCGCGGCCCCATCCCCGCCACGCCGCATCTCCCCATCGGCCTATATCCCGGTTGGATTGTTCCGAAAGGACTACTCCAGAAATAGCCCACCGTCGAACCCTCATAAAACGCCTGTCTATTAAGCACTTAACTTTTTCTCTTTAGGCTGCAGCGCCTAAAGAGAAAAAGTTACATGCTTAATTCATAGAACTTTACGACCGATGCGCAAATTCAGCTCAAGCGTTACGGGTATCATTCTTTTTTAGTATCTTTGCAAATTAAAGATGTTTTCGCATGAAGATTATCATAGAAGGCGCAGGACAGGTAGGATCGCATTTGGCCAAGATGCTTAGCGCGGAAGGCAGCGAGATCACCGTCATCGATCCGGACCCGGAGCGTATCCGGGCCCTTATGTCCACCGCCGACGTAGCCACCATCTTGGGGCAGCCCTCCAAGATCGGTCTCCTCACGGAGGCCGGCTGCGCCCATGCAGATCTTTTCATCGCCGTGAACCCCACCATGAACCAGAGCGTGAACATCGTGAGCGCCCTTCTGGCCAAAAAACTGGGAACCAAGCGTGTTATTGCCCGTATAGACGACGAAACCTATCTGGCCCCCGAGAACAAACTCCTGTTCAAGGACATGGGCATGGACATGATGTTCTTCCCCGAAAAAAGTGCCTCCGACGAAATCCTGGACATGCTGCGCCACAGCGCCGCGACGGACTCCATGGACTTTGCCCGCGGAAAACTGCAGCTCGCCGTCTTCAAACTGGACGACGACTCCCCCCTCCTGGACATGAACGTGAAGGACTTCGCCCACGCGGTGAAGGAAAAGCACCCGGAGGCCGAGTTCCGTATCGTCGCCATCTCCCGCGGCGGAAAGACCATCATCCCCAGCTTCGACACGCCCTTCAAGGACCATGACTACCTGTACATCATCACGCTGCGTGACGGCCTGCCGGCCCTGACCAAATTCCTGGGCAAGGACAAGGTGGACGTACGCCGTGTCATGATCCTCGGCGGCAGCGAAATCGGCCAGATGGTCGCAACCCGCCTCGCCGCCCAGAAAATCGACGACATCAAGATCATCGACATCGACGCCCAGAAATGCCGGAAGCTCTCCGAGAACCTCCCCGACGTCGTGAGCGTCGCCAACGGGGACGTGCGCAACACGGATTTCCTCCAGGAAGAGGACATCCGCAACTACCACGCCGTACTGGCCGTCACCGGCCATGACGAGACCAACATCCTCTCCTGCGTAGTGGCCAAGAAGCTGGGCGTCCCGCGCGTCATCGCCCAGGTGGAGAACCTGGAATATGTGCGCCTCGCGGAGGAAATGGGCGTGGACAGCGTCGTGAACAAGAAACTCACCACCGCCAGCCGCATCTTCAAGTTCAC
>DGHE01000141.1:13706-15218 GCA_002392525.1 Bacteroidales bacterium UBA3856
GTGCGCTACATGAGCGGAACCGACGCCGAAGTCCTCGAGTACACCGCGGCCCCCGGCTCCCGCATCACCCGCGGCATCCTCAAGGACGTGGATTTCCCGGCCGATGCCATCATCGGCGGCGTCATCCGCGGAGGAGACAGCTTCATTGCGGTGGGCCATAGCCAGATAGAACCTTACGACCGGGTGGCGGTCTTCGCCCTCCCGGATGCTGTGAAAGACGTAGATAAATTGTTTAGATAGTATGAGTATTCAGTCAGAGAATATCGAGAAACTGGTGGAACGCCGTTCCAAAGCCCGTCTGGGCGGCGGCGAAAAGCGCATCGAAGCCCAGCACGCCAAAGGCAAGAAAACGGCCCGCGAGCGCCTGGAGATGTTGCTGGACCCGGGCAGTTTCGAAGAGTATGACATGTTCGTGCAGCATCGCTGCACCAACTTCGGGATGGAAAAGAGCCACCCCGACGGAGACGGAGTCGTCACCGGTTGCGGCACCATCGGCGGCCGCCTGGTGTACGTTTTCGCCCAGGACTTCACCGTGAGCGGAGGCTCCCTGTCCAAGACCATGAGCGAGAAAATCTGCAAGGTCATGGACATGGCGCTTCGTAACGGGGCACCCTGCATCGGCCTCAACGACAGCGGCGGCGCCCGCATCCAGGAGGGCATCGACGCCCTCGCCGGCTACGGGGAAATCTTCGAGAGGAACATCCTCTCCAGCGGCGTTGTTCCCCAGATCAGCGCCATCATGGGCCCCTGCGCCGGCGGTGCGGTTTACTCCCCCGCCCTTACAGACTTCACCCTCATGGTCAAAAACACCTCCTACATGTTCCTCACCGGCCCTGCCGTCGTGAAGAGCGTCACCGGCGAGGACGTTGACCAGGAGCAGCTGGGCGGCGCGTCCGTGCATGCCAGCAAGAGCGGCGTAGCCCATTTTGCGGCCAATACGGAAGAAGAAGCCGTCGAGACCATCAAGACGCTCCTGAGCTTCCTGCCCCAGAACAATATGGAAACGGCGCCCTTTGTGGAGACCACCGACCCCGTGAACCGCATGGAGGACGCCCTCAACAGTATTGTTCCCGACAACCCCAACAAAGCCTATAACATGTATGAGGTCATCGGCAGCATTGTGGACGACGGGAAGTTCTTCGAAGTGCATAAAGACTTTGCCAAGAATATCATCGTGGGCTTTGCGCACATGAACGGCCGCAGCGTGGGCATCGTGGCCAACCAGCCCCGCGAACTCGCCGGCGTGCTGGACATCAACGCCAGCCGCAAGGCCGCCCGCTTCGTACGTTTTTGCGACGCCTTCAACATTCCGCTCGTCACCCTCGTGGACGTTCCCGGCTTCCTTCCGGGCACCCAGCAGGAGTACGGCGCCATCATCACCAACGGTGCCAAGCTTCTGTACGCCTACGGTGAAGCCACCGTCCCCAAGGTCACCGTCACCCTCCGCAAGGGCTACGGCGGCGCGCACATCGTCATGAGCTGCAAGCAGCTGCGCGGAGACATCAACTACGC
>DGHE01000141.1:15382-22340 GCA_002392525.1 Bacteroidales bacterium UBA3856
ATCTTCGAGGAAAAGAAGAAAGAATACGAAGACCTCTTCTCCAACCCCTACCAGGCTGCGCAGAAGGGTTATATAGACGACGTCATCGAGCCGCGCAACACGCGTTTCCGCGTCATCCGCGCCCTGGAGCAGCTCGCCGGCAAACGACAAGAAATCCCTGCAAAGAAACATGACAACCTTCCTCTGTAATATCCTTCTTACGGCAGGCAGCGACCGCATGATGCAGACAGACCCCAACGGTCTTACGCTCACGCTCATCAGCGTGGGTGTAGTGTTTGCCGCTCTTATCGTACTGTATTTCATATACAGTTTTTCCGGAGCACTGTTCTCCGGGAAATTCAAGCGCACTCCCAAGGCGCCCAAATCCACACCGGATGCAGAAGTAGCCGCCGCCATCGCCCTCGCCCTTGACATGGAACAGGACGGAGACACGTACGCGGCCATCGCTGCGGCCATACACCTCTACCTCCACGACTCTGCCCACGACGTGGAACCCGGTATCGTGACCATCCGCCGCACCGAGTCGGCCTGGAACAACAAAGCATTAACATTCAGAAAATTACCAAGATAAGCTATGAAAGAGTATAAGTTCAAAATCAACGGAAAGGAATACAACGTAGCCATTGGCGAGGCCAGCGGCAAGATGCTTTCCGTGAACGTAAACGGCGCAGACTACGAGGTGGAGCTGGAGAACGCTCCGGCTGCCGCATCGGCATCGGTCCAGGCACCTGTTGCCGCTCCGGCTGCTGCTCCTGCCGCCGCCCCCGCTGCCGCTCCTGCCGGCGCCGGGCAAACCATCAAGTCGCCCCTTCCCGGCATCATCATCTCAGTGGATGTACAACAGGGCCAGGCCGTGAAACGCGGCCAGAAGGTAGCCGTCATAGAAGCCATGAAAATGGAAAATGACATTCTGGCCGAGTGTGACGGTACCGTCACGGCCGTCCACGCCCGCAAGGGAGACTCCGTACTGGAAGGTGCAGACATTGTAACCATCGGCTAATGGAAACCATCTTAGACAGCCTGGCGCAATTCTGGCAGTTCACGGGCTTTGCCAACTGTACGTGGCAGCACGTGACCATGATTGTGATTGGCCTTATCTTCATCACGCTGGGAATCGTGAAGAAGTGGGAGCCGCTGCTGCTGGTTCCCATCGGCTTCGGTATTATC
This sequence comes from Bacteroidales bacterium UBA3856, assembly GCA_002392525.1. The sequence goes on from DGHE01000141.1 coordinate 16,550, forward strand.
ATCGGCAATATTCCCCTGTTCACAGATCCGGCCACGGGCATGGGCCTGAAAATCGGCCTGTATGAGGAAGGGTCGGTGCTCAACATCCTGTACCACGGCGTACGCAATGGCTGGTATCCGCCGCTCATTTTCCTGGGCATCGGTGCCATGACCGACTTCAGCGCCCTTATCTCGCAGCCACGCCTCATCCTCATCGGAGCGGCGGCGCAACTGGGTATCTTCGGCGCCTATCTCCTGGCCCTGCAGCTGGGCTTCATGCCCAACGAGGCCGGTGCCATCGGCATCATCGGCGGGGCCGACGGTCCCACTGCCATCTTCCTCAGCTCCAAGCTTGCACCGGAGCTCATGGGCGCCATCGCGGTATCGGCCTACTCCTACATGGCCCTCGTTCCCGTGATCCAGAAGCCCATCATGCTACTCCTTACCACCAAGAAGGAGCGCCTCATCCGCATGAACAAGCCCCGCGTGGTGAGCCAGCGGGAGAAGATCATCTTCCCCATCGTGGGCTTCATCTGCACGGCGTTCATCGTGCCCAGCGGCCTGCCGCTCCTCGGCATGCTCTTTTTCGGCAACCTTCTTAAGGAGAGCGGCGTCACCAAACGCCTCGCCGCCACCGCAGGGGGGCCGCTCATCGACATCGTCACCACGCTCATCGGACTCACCGTGGGTGCATCTACGCAGGCCGATGTCTTCCTGAGCGGCCGAAGCGTCCTTATCTTCGGCCTGGGCCTTGCGTCCTTTGTGATTGCCACCACCTTTGGCGTGAGCTTCGTCAAGCTGATGAACCTGTTCCTGCCGGAGGGCAAGAAGATCAACCCGCTCATCGGCAATGCCGGCGTGTCGGCCGTTCCTGACGCCGCGCGCGTGTCGGAGACGGTGGGACTGGAGGCCGATCCTTCCAACCACCTCCTCACCCACGCCATGGCGCCCAATGTGGCCGGCGTTATCGGGTCGGCCGTAGCGGCCGGTATCCTCCTCGGCTTCCTCGGATAGTTTTTAATGAGAAGAGTTTCCTTAGTCTTTATATGCATTCTTTGGAGCCTTGGGCTCTCCGCGCAGGAGAAGCCCAAGACGGGATGGGTCTATACGCCCATGCCCAACCTGAGCTACAATACAGACCAGGGATTCAATCTGGGTGCGTTCTGCGACTTCTTCTACTATGGAGACGGAACGGTGTACCCCAACTTCCTGCATCATGCCGGGTTCTCGGCGGCGTTTGCCACCAAGGGCAGCTGGTTTGCACATTTCTACTATGAGTCGGTGGCGCTGGTGCCGGGGCTTCGCGTAAGTGCATCGGCCACCTACCGGGATTGCTATGCCAACAACTTTTACGGGTACAACGGCATTGCTTCGCCGTTTTTCCCGGAGCTGGAGCTCAACAAGAAAACGCGCACGGCCTGGTACACCAACCGGAGACGCTTTTTCCGGGCTGCGGCCGCCATGCAGGGCTCCGTTTCGGGGCATCTGCAATGGGTGGGAGGCCTGGTTTTCCGTCATGTGATGATGTCGGATTTCAACCTTAGGAACTATGACTCCGGGAACAGTCTGTATCTAACCTACCGGTCGCTGGGCCTCATCAACGAGGACGAATTTGCCGGCGGTACTTCCCTGGAGCTGAAAGGAGGGCTTATCTACGACACCCGTGACGTAGAGTTGTTCCCGTCCAAGGGCGTCTATGCAGAGGGACTTCTCATTGGCAATGCAGATCTTAAACAGTGGCACTACAACTACGTGCAGCTGTCGCTGCACTGGCGGCATTACCTTACCCTGGTTCCCCGGCGGCTCATCTTCGCCTATCATCTGGGACTGCAGCATACCCTCGCCGGAGAAGTGCCGTTTTACAATATCAATGAGCTGGCTACCATCCACTATGCCTATGAGGAGAATTCCGGGCTGGGCAGCCGCTACAGCATCCGCGGCTTCCGGTACAACCGAATTGCGGCGGCGGGCTACGCCTGGGGCAATGTGGAACTGCGCGTAATCCCGTTGAGCTTTGATTTATGGAAGCAGCACTTCGATATTGTGTTCAATCCGTTTGTGGATTTATCGGCCATCACGCGCAGCTACAGGCTGGAACAGCAGAAGTCGTCGCAGATGATGGACGGAACACAGACTTATCAGGATAAAAAACTGCCCGTCATGGCCAGTGCCGGCATGGGCGTCAAATTACACATGAACACTAACTTCATACTGTCGGTGGACTTCGGGAAGGCTTTCGACCCGCAGCTCAGCGACTTTATGGTAGGTATGGCAACTACATATGTATTCTAAAACTATTCTCATTGCGGCCGCAGCGACGGTGCTCCTGACGACCACAGCCTTCCAGCCCAAAAACGGCGGCATCCGCCGCAGTACGCCCGAGAAACAGGGCATGAGTTCCCAGCATCTGGCCCTTATTGACAGTGCCGTCAATGCCACCATCGCCGTCGGAGACATTCCCGGCGCGGTCGTAGGCATCGTCCGTAACGGTCACCTTGTCTATGAAAAAGCCTTCGGGTACAAGTCTGTGTATCCGGAGAAAGAGCCCATGACCGTGGAGACCATGTTCGATCTCGCATCCGTTTCCAAGTGCGTAGGCACCACCCTTTCCTTCATGCAGCTCGTGGAGCAGGGAAAGGTGCGCCTGGTGGACAACGTGAGTTACTACATTCCCGAATTCCAGCCCTGGGAAGACCCCGAGACCGGCGAGAAAGTAGAAATCACGGTGCAGAACCTCCTCACCCACTCGTCGGGTCTGGCAGCTTACCTGCCCAACACCAACGCGTACATCCAGGAGTTCGGCTGCGACAGCCCGGATTCGCTCATGATGTATATCTCCACACGCATCAAGCGCAACTTCCGCCCCGGTACCAGGCAGCTCTACAGTTGCCTCAACTTCATCACCCTGCAGAACATCCTGCAGCGTGTAACCGGTGAGCGCCTGTGCGACTACGCCCAGAAGAACGTGTTTGACGCCCTAGGCCTTCGCCACACTACCTACTTCCCGCTGGACTTCGGCCCGCTCAAGGAGAATCCCACGCTGGTACAGAACTACTTTGCCGATGGCCTTGTCCCCGTCGGCAGGCCCGTCTGGAAGCCCGAACTTGTCGCGCTTTGCGCCCCCACCGAAATGCTCGCCGACAGCACTGTGCTCCTGGCGCAGGTCCACGACCCCACCGCCCGCCTCGCTAATGGCGGCAACTCCGGTAACGCCGGCGTCTTCTCCTGCGTGGAAGATCTCGCCGTCGTCTGCGCCGCGCTCCTGAACGGTGGCAGCTACAACGGTCACCGCATCCTGGGTCCCCAGACCGTCCGCAAGATGTTCGAAGTTCCGGGCACCGACGACCCCGCCGTTGCCCGTGCCCTGGGTTGGGATACCTACTACACCGGCCCCTACACCAGCGGTGACATCTTCGAACTGGACAACGTCCGCGGCCACACCGGCTATACGGGCACCTCACTTATCCTGGACCCCGACACCAACACCGCTGTCATCATCCTGGCCCACCGCGTCCACCCGCATGACGAGGGTGCCACCGGCCGTCTCCGTGGCGTCGTGGCCTCCATCGCCGCTGCCTCCATCGGACGGTAAGTGCGTGGCGCTTAACAGGATACAATTCAATCACTTAGCACAACTGACGGGTATGTTTTTTGCACCCGTCAGTTGTGCTAAAGTTTTGTATTAGAATGACTTAAGCGCCACGCAAACGGCCCGTCGCAAAGCGAGGGACAAAACGTTTTTATTTCTTGTCCTTTTTCCCTATATTTGTAGGAAACGATAAACTAAACTATATTCTCTATATGGACAAACTCCAGGAACTGACCCAGAAGCTATATAATGAGGGTCTTTCGAAAGGAAAAGAAGAGGGCGAGGCCATTCTGGCCAAGGCTCAGGCCCAGGCTCAGGAAATTGTAGCGAAAGCACAGGAAGAGGCCAAGGCCATCATCGAAAAGGCGCAGAAAGAAGCTGCCGACTATAAAGTCAAAGTGGAAGGCGACGTAAAAATGGCGTCTACCCAGGCCCTGCAGGCAACGAAGGCCGGCATCGAGAGCCTCATCGTAGCCAAAGCCGTGGAGCCCGTCAAAAATGCCCTTACCCAGGAAACCTACCTCAAGGAAATCATCACCGCCGTAGCCAAGAACTTCAGCGCCCAGGAAAGCACAGACCTTTCCCTGGTCCTTCCCGAGAAACTGCAGAAAAGCCTGGAACCCTTCATCACCGCAGAACTCACAAAAACTCTTGGCAAAGGCGTAGAGACCACTTTCTCCAAGAAAGTGAACGCCGGCTTCAAGATCGGCCCGAAGGACGGCAGCTACTTCATCGACCTCACGGACGAGGCCTTCCAGGCACTCATCGGCGAGTACCTGCGTCCTGCTACCAAGAAAATCCTGTTCGGCTAGGGCATGGGTAACTTCGAGTACATCATCTCCAGCCTTCCCTTCCTCACCACGGACTACAAGTACGCGGAGGGCCAGGGCTTCAGCCAGGTGATGCAGGAAATCCGGGAAAACCTCTCGGAGAAGGACGCCTCCGCCCTGGACTTCCTTCTCAGAGGATTCCAGGCCAGCGAACTCACCCCGGAGTTCTACACGCAGGCTCTGGAGCACCCCCAGCCCTTCATCCGGGAATACTTCCGCTTTGACCTCAACCTCAGAAACGCCAAGGTGCGCTATCTGAACCAGGCTCTGGGCCGTCCCCTCGAAACGGACGTCGTCACCCTCACGGAAGAAGAAGTGGAGTTCGAGGAAAAAACCGCCGTGGAAACCGCCCTGGCCCTCGGAGACCTCCTCTCCCGCGAAAAAGAGCTGGACGAGATTGCCTGGGCAAAAATAGGCGCGCTGGAAACCTTCCACTACTTTGACCTCACCGCCGTACTGGCCTACGTCGCCAAACTGCACATCGTAGACCGCTGGCTCATCCTGGACGAGGCCAAAGGCCGGGAACTCTTCAAACAGCTTGTGAGCGAGGTGCGCGGCACCTTCAAAGGCGTGGAATACACAGAAAAATAAAGACACGATATATGAAAACAAAAGGTATAGTGACGGGTATCGTCTCCAACCTGGTTACCGTAAAGGTAGACGGGCCCGTCGCCGAGAATGAGATCTGCTACATCGACCTCCAAGGAGTAAAGATGATGGCAGAGGTCATCAAGGTAAACGGAGACACCGCTTCCGTGCAGGTGTTCGAGAGCACCCGCGGCCTCAAAAACGGAGACACCGTCGAGTTTGAAGGACGCATGCTGGAGGTCCAGCTGGGCCCCGGCCTGCTTTCCAGCGTATACGACGGCCTGCAGAACAACCTGGCCACCATGGAAGAAGTATTCCTGCAGCGCGGCGAATACACAGACCCCCTGGACCGCGAAAAGCTGTGGAGCTTCACCCCCATCGCCAAGGTGGGTGACGAGGTCGTCGCCGCCGACTGGCTGGGAGAAGTGAAGGAAGGCTGGCTGCCCCACAAGATCATGGTACCCTTCTCTTTCAAGGGCACCTACACCGTCAAGCGCATCGCCCCTGCCGGGGAATACAAGGTTGACGATGAAATGGCCGTCCTAACCAACGAGGACGGCGAAGACGTGAAAGTGACCATGGTCCAGAAATGGCCCGTGAAAGTAGCTGTCAAAGGCTATAAGGAAAAACCGCGTCCCAGCCGCATCATGGAAACGGGCGTCCGCGTCATCGACACCATGAACCCCATCGCCGAGGGCGGTACCGGCTTCATCCCCGGTCCTTTCGGCTGCGGAAAAACCGTGCTCCAGCACGCCATCGCCAAACAGGGAGATGCCGATGTCATTGTGATGGCCGCCTGCGGTGA
>DGHE01000141.1:22488-22629 GCA_002392525.1 Bacteroidales bacterium UBA3856
TCATCTGCAACACCTCCAACATGCCCGTAGCCGCCCGTGAGGCCTCCGTCTACACGGCCATGACCATCTGCGAGTACTACCGCGCCATGGGCCTCAAGTGCCTCCTCCTCGCCGATTCCACCTCCCGCTGGGCCCAGGCCC
>DGHE01000046.1 GCA_002392525.1 Bacteroidales bacterium UBA3856
ACCGCGTGGAGACCAACGGCGGCGCTTTTGAGCAGGTGAATCTCCTGTTTGGAGAAAACCCCAACAAGGCAGTTCGCGCCTGGACGGCTCCGTTCCACAAGGCCGGCATCCAGACCCACATGCTGGAGCGCGGCCTCAACGCCCTGCGCATGAATCCGGTTCCGCTGGATGTACGCGAGCTCATGTTCAAAGTCAAGAAAAAACAGGGCACGGACATCGCCCGTTCCTTCTGCGGCCTCAACGACCACCGGAACCTCAAAGGCTCCGTCATCGGCGCCAAGAAGGGCGGAATGATTTCACAGGTAGCCCTTTCCATCACCTATTCCCCCGTACACACGGTGGCCTACTACATGGACATTGTAGATAAGGTGGTAGAATACGGAGCCGACGAAATCTGTCTCAAGGACATGGCTGGTATCGGCCGCCCCAATTTCCTGGCAGAACTCGTTACCGATATCAAGAAGAAATATCCGCACATCAAGGTGCAGTACCACGGACACACCGGTCCCGGTTTCTCTCCGGCTTCCATGCTGGAGGTAGCCCGTGCCGGCGCCGATTATCTGGACGTGGCGGTGGAACCCCTTTCCTGGGGTAAAGTGCACCCGGATGTCATTACCATCCGTGAGATGCTCCGCTGCGACGGTTTCCTGGTCAAGGACCTCAACATGGACGCCTACATGGAGGTTCGCCGGCTCACCCAGAAGTTCATAGACGACTTCCTGGGGTACTGGATCAATCCTTCCAACAAGCAGATGACATCGCTCCTCGTAGGCTGCGGCCTGCCCGGCGGCATGATGGGTTCCATGATGGCCGACCTCAAGGGCTTCCAGGGCGCCATCAACGCCGCCCAGCGCGCGCACGGTCGTCCGGAAATGAGCCTGGACACCCTTATGGTCAAGCTCTTCGAGGAAGTGGAGTATGTATGGCCCCGCCTGGGATACCCGCCGCTGGTTACTCCCTTCAGCCAGTATGTGAAGAACACGGCCCTCATGAACCTGTTCAACATGCTTAACGACAAGCCCCGCTGGACCACCATCGACAAGGATACGTGGGGCATGATCCTCGGAAACATGGGCAAACTGCCCGGAGAACTCGCTCCCGAAATTGTAGCCCTGGCCAAGGAAAAGGGCATGGAGTTCAGCACCGGCAACCCGCAGGACAACTATCCCGACGAACTGCCCAAGTTCCGCGCCATGATGGACGAGGAAGGCTGGGATTACGGAGAGGACGACGAAGAGCTCTTCGAGCTGGCCATGCATGAGCGTCAGTACCGTGACTACCGCAGCGGTGTAGCCAAGGAGCGCTTCAACGCAGAGCTCAAGGAACTCAAGGCCAAGGCCGGCGCCCCCATTGTGGTGGAACGCGCCGTGGTGGAGATGCCCAAGTTCTCCATTGACGAATACGTAGCCAAATACCCCAAAGCTACTCCCGTCCAGTGCCCCGTCAAGGGTCAGCTGCTGTGGGAGATTGACGTAGACGACGCCTCAAAGGCTCCCATCGTGGGCCGCAAGGTGAAAGCCGGAGAAGTCGTGGGCCATGTCCAGACCTTCTATGGCCTCGAAGACGTAGTAGCCGCCGTTGACGGTCTCTTTGTCGCAGTCCTCGCAAAGCAGGGAGACAAAGTGGAGAAGGGAGAGATTGTGGCGTTTATTCAGTAAGCGCAAATCGCGCATTTTTGGCTTTTTTGTCCGATTTCAGGTAAAGGCAATCCCGAAATCGGACATTTTTGGCAAAAATGCACGATTTTGAGAAGCGGGGATAAGATATGAAAAAAATCACTACCTTTGTCAAGATGAAAATTTTTAAACACATCGGCATCTTTCTTGTAGCAGCCCTCCTCGCCAGCTCCTGCGGCATGTCCAAAATCAAGGACATATCGCTGTCCTCGGTGGGTATAGCCTACATTGTCCCCACCTCCATGCGCTCCATGGACGGCAAGCTCCTCCTGGGCATCAACAACCCCTCCATCAGCTTTGCCGTGCAGGAAGTGACGGGTACCATCCGCTATGAGGAAAAGCCCATTGCCCACTTTTCCACCGGAAGCATCGAACTCCAGGGGAAGACAGACCAGGTGTACGAGCTCCCGTGTACAGTCACCCTGGCCGATGGCGCCTCGCTGCTGGATGTACTGGTCATTGCCTCCAAACGTTCGCTCTCCGGCCTCAAGGCCGACATCGACATTGTGGGAGGGTTGAAGAAAAACGGTGTTCTCAGGGCTCCGCTCAAATTCCGGGACCTGGACATCTCCAAATTTTCAAAATGATGAAAAAAGTTTACCTCATATTCATCCTGCTGGGCCTTGCCCCGATTCTGGCATCGGCCCAGGAGCCCGATTCCGTCGCCGCTCCGCTGGATTCCACCCTGCTCGGACGCAGCATCCTGTCGGTCATCGGCCCCGGCGTGGAAATTTCCCAATCGGCCACCATCAAACTGGCCCTGGAGCAGTATGTTCAGTCCAACGCAGGGAAGCCCATCACGGGATTCCGCATTCGCGTTTTCTACGACAACGGCCCTCAGGCCCGTGTTCGCTCGGAAAACATCGAAAAGACGCTTCAATCGCAGCTGGACGTTGCGGTGTACCGTTCTTTCGAGAGTCCCAACTATAAAGTCAGTGTGGGAGACTTCCGCTCCAAGGACGAGGCCCTGCGCATTTATAACGCTCTGAAGGGCACTTATCCCACCGCCTATATCATTAAGGAGACCATTAACTACCCTCGCTAATGGCATCCATCAAACAGGGACTTGAACAGAAGCTGCAGCAACGGCTTTCACCGCTCCAGATCCAGACCATCAAGGTAATCGAAATGCCGGTGCAGGCCTTGGAGCAGTATGTCCGGGAGGTGATGAACGACAACCCCGTCATTGATGACGAGGCACCCAAAAGGGATGATGAGCCCCGCGACGTTTCCATTTCCGATGTAGAGGAAAAGGAGCAGAGCGGCGGTTCGCTGGAAGAAAACTACGGTCCCCAGGACGACGACATTCCCTCCTATAATCTGCATGTGAACAACTGGGGCAAAGACGAACGCCCCGAGTACAATACTTTCTCCGTCAAACAAAGCTTCACCCAGAGTCTTCAGGAGCAGCTGGGATACCGCAATCTTACGGAACATCAGCGTACGGTGGCGTCCTTTATCATCGGCTCGCTGGATGAAGACGGATATCTCAGAAGAGACATCGAATCCCTGGTGGATGACCTCGCCTTCCGCGCAGGGGTGGAGTCATCGGCCCAGGAAGTGGAAGACATGCTCGCGGTAATCCAGGAATTCGAGCCCTCCGGCGTGGGAGCCAGGGACCTTCGCGAGTGCCTGCTCATTCAGCTGGAAGACAAAAAACGCACGCCTTCCATCGACAATGCCATCCGTGTGGTATCCGAGCAGTTCGATGCCTTCAAGAACCGGCATTTCCAAAAGATTATGACGCGGCTCCATCTCTCGGAAGAGGAAATGAAGGGCGTAATGGACGAAATTCGCCGGCTCAATCCCTCGCCCGGCGGGCAAATCGACGACTCCTATGACGACCAAGCCCAGCAGGTAGTGCCAGACTTCCAACTGGACTACGAGAACGGACAGCTCATCCTGACCATGCCGCGTTTCAACGTGCCGGAACTCCGCATCAATCGCAAGTATTCGGAGATTATGGAAAACGGGCGCCTGTCAGACTCCAGAGCAGACAAAGAAGCAGCCTCGTTCGTAAAGCAGAAGATAGACTCCGCCAAGTGGTTCATCGAAGCCCTGAGGCAGCGCCAGAATACGCTGCAGAGCACCATGCAGGCCATCATCGACTACCAGCACGACTACTTCATCGACGGCGACGAAAGCAATCTGAAGCCCATGGTACTTAAGGACATTGCGGAGAAAACGGGCTTTGATATTTCCACCATTTCCCGTGTTGTCAACAGCAAGTGGATTGAGACACATTTTGGTGTATTCCCGCTCAAGTATTTCTTCTCCGAAGGTTTGGAGAACTCGGACGGCGAAGAGGTGTCTACCCGCGAAATCAAGAAGGCTCTCCGCGAGATGGTAGACGGCGAAGACAAGCACAATCCGCTCACCGACGACGAACTGGTGGACGGCCTCTCGGCCCGCGGCTACAAAGTGGCCCGGCGCACCATCGCCAAGTACCGCGCCCAGCTGGATATTCCCAAAGCACGGCTGAGAAGGGAGTTGTAAATTAACTTGCAGTTCATGAAAAAAAGAGCATATATAGAAACATACGGGTGTCAGATGAACGTGAATGACACCGAGGTGATCTTTTCCATCCTTTCCGGTGCCGGATATGAAAGGACTGAGGTAATGGAAGAGGCAGACCTGG
>DGHE01000094.1 GCA_002392525.1 Bacteroidales bacterium UBA3856
AAATTTACTCTTTTTTACTGTTTAATTCTGAATTTGGCCGAATTTTTACGATTTTTACCTCGCTCAACGGCAAATCTCGCCGATTTGTGGGGACGGATGCAATTTTGTCGATGACATGCAGGCCGGCGACGGTTTCTCCAAAAACGGTGTACTCGCCGTCCAGGTGCGCACAGTTGTCGGGGTCTTGCACCAAGTAGAACTGCGAGCCCGAGCTTTCCTTGAACGGGTTGGCCAGGTCTCCGCGGCGGGCGGCGGCGAGGGCACCCTTCTTATGCCGATGGAGGGGCTGCCCCAGGGAGTCGCGCATCTCGGCCGGGATGGTGTAGGCCGGACCGCCTTCCCCATAGTGGTCCACCATGGAAGTATCCCTGGTGAAAGGGTCTCCGCCCTGGATCATGAAGCCGTTGATGACGCGGTGAAACAGGAGGGAGTCGTAGTAGCCGGAAAGGGCCAGTTTCTCAAAATTGTCCCGGTGCCGGGGCGTGTCCTTGTACAGCTTCACGCGGATGGTACCGTAATTGGTCACGATGTCAAAGATGGGTTCTTCCGGGAGCGCCTGTGCAGCCTTGACGGCGGCCAGGGTGTCTGTGGGCTCCGTTTCCACGGCCTTGGCGGTTTTGGCGCTGCGGCCTTTGCAACCGGCCAGAAGGGCCAGGGCAAAAAATACATAAATTACTTTTTTCATAGATTCTTCGCTTCCCTCAGAATGACAATTGGGTAATATCTGCAAATTTAACTAAATTTGTACTCAATATGGCAAATCCCTTGAAACAATTGGCAGGAGAAACTGCCATTTACGGTTTCAGTTCCATCCTGGCCCGGATACTGAACTTCCTGTTCGTTCCCATTTACACCCGTACGCTCACCCAGATGCAGTACGGCGTGGTCACAGAGTTCATGTCCTACATCGCTATCCTGCAGGTCCTCCTGGTACTGGGCCTGGAAACCGGCTGCTTCCGTTTTGCCAACAAGGAAGGGGAGGACCCCCGCAAGGTATACTCCGGCGCGCTCTTGGCCGTAACGGGTCTCAACCTCGCCTTCCTTGCCGTCATGGTTGCCTTCTCCGGCCCCATTTCGGCCGCCCTGGGCTATGACGGATACAGCCGCCTCATCATCTATGTGGCAGGAATCCTCCTATGTGACAGTGTTACGGCCATCCTCTTTGCCAAACTGCGGCAGGAGCACAAGGCCATGAAGTTTGCCATCCTCAAGACCGTCAAGATCCTCACCGAGACCGGTGCTAACCTGCTGCTGTTCTTCGTCTGGCCCGCCCAGCCGGACTTTACCTACCCTGTTTTCGCTATCCTGGTGAGTTGTGTGCTGTGTCTTGTCCTCTTTATTCCCGACATGCTGCGGCTAAAACCCGTCTGGGATACGGCCGTGGTAAAACGTCTCCTGGTATATTCTCTGCCCCTTATGGTGGCCGCCCTGCCGGGTGTCGCCAACGACTTCCTGGACCGCCTCCTCTTCCGCTTCTTCGACACTTCGTCCGATGAATGGAGAGCCACCCTGGGCGTATATCAGGCGGCCGTGAAGCTCGCCGTCATCATGAACCTCTTCATCCAGATGTTCCGCTATGCGGCCGAGCCCTTCTTCTTCCAGCGTGCCAAAGACAAAAACTCCAAGGAGCTCTATGCCCTGGTCATGGAATGGTTTACGGCTTTCTGCGGCCTGGTCCTTCTGGGTGTCGTGGGCTATATCGACGTCATTTCACTATTCCTCGGCCGTGACTTCCGCGTGGGCGTGGACGTCGTCCCCGTCATGCTTCTCAGCTACATGCTCCTGGGCATGCTCTTCAACGTATCCATGTGGTACAAGCTCAGCGGCCGCACCAACATGGCCATCTGGATCACCCTGGCCGGCCTTGCCGTTACCACGGTCGTGAACATCGTTTTCATGCCGCGTTACTCCTACTGGGCATCGGCCTTCGGCCACCTGTCCAGCTATCTTGTCATGTTTGTCATCAGCGCCATTCTGGGCGCCCGGTACTATCCCATCCCCTACAAGTGGGGGCGCCTCCTTGCCATCTTCGGCCTCATGGGCCTCGCCTACGCCGGTATCGGCCTGTCGCTGCACCGGCTGGACTCCGTTGTCCTGAGGCTCATCGCGAATACCGCGCTCATCGGCCTGTACGGGGCCGCCGCCTGGGTATTCATGCGCCGAAGATCCGCCACAGAACACACACTTTATTAACCATTTATCACTATTCAATGAAAAAGTTAACTCTTATCCTTTCCGCGATGCTGGTGATGGCATGTGCCAAGCCGCAGCCGCAGGCCTTCCATGTGATTCCCATGCCGGCCGATGTCACCGTAAGCGAGGGTGCCTTCTGCGTGAAGGGTGCCGCCGTGCGCGTAGATGAGAACCTGGATGAGCTTTCTGAGAAGGCGGTGGGCCGATTCATCGCCGCCCTCGAGACCGCCACCGGCACCAAGACCAAGACCGGAGACAAAGGCTTTGTCTTCCAGCTCAACCCCAACCTCGCCGCCGAGCAGTACGCCATCAACATCAATGCCGATGGTGCCGTGGTGGAAGCATCGGCCCTGAACGGCTTCGTCTATGCCTGCGAGACCCTCAAGCAGATGCTCCCCGCCGCCATCTACGGAGACAAGAAGGCGAAGGCCGACTGGGTACTCCCTTACGTGAGCATCCTGGACCAGCCCCGCTTTGACTACCGCGGCATGCACCTGGACCCCTGCCGTCACTTCTGGACCATCGAGGAAACCAAGAAGTACCTGGACGTCATGACCGCCTACAAGCTCAACCGCTTCCACTGGCACCTCACCGACGACCAGGGCTGGCGCATCGAGATCAAGGCCTACCCCCTGCTCAGCCAGATCTCCTGCTGGCGGGAGGGCACGATGATCGGCCGGGACTTCTCTTCCAACGACCACATCCGCTACGGCGGCTTCTATACGCAGGACGAAATCCGCGAGGTGGTGGATCATGCCGCTTCGCTCGGAATCACCGTCGTCCCCGAAATCGACCTCCCCGGCCACATGNNCCTCACCGAGGACCAGGGCTGGCGCATGGAGGTGAAAAAGTACCCCAAGCTCACCGAGATCGGTGCCTGGCGCAACGGCACCGTCATCAAGAAGGACTGGGACAGCAACGACGGCATCCGCTACGGCGGTTTCTACACCCAGGAAGAAATGAAAGAGATTGTACAATACGCTGCCGAGCGCGGTATCACCGTCATCCCCGAGATTGACCTCCCCGGCCACATGGTAGCCGCCCTCGCCGCCTATCCCGAACTGGGCTGCACCGGCGGCCCCTACGAGGTCTGGACCCGTTGGGGCGTCTCCGAGCAGATTCTCTGCGCCGGTAACGAGAAAATCTATACCTTCCTGGAAGATGTCTTCACCGAACTCATGGATATCTTCCCTTCCGAGTATATCCACATCGGCGGAGACGAGTGTTTCCCCTCCGACAAAGCGCTTCCCTGGGACAACTGCCCCAAGTGCGCCGCTCTCATGAAGAAGCTGGGCATCAAGAAGGGCCCCGATGCCAAACATTATCTGCAGAACTACGTGACCGCCCGCGTCCAGAAGTTCCTCAATGACAACGGCCGCAAGATCATCGGCTGGGATGAAATCCTTGACGGAGACCTGGCAGAGGGCGCTACGGTGATGTCCTGGCGCGGAACCAAAGGTGGCATCAAGGCTGCGGCCAAGGGCTTCGACGTGGTCATGACCCCCACCGACTACTCCTACTTCGACTACTATCAGAGCCATGAGCGTGACAAAGAGCCCTTCGGTATCGGCGGATATCTGCCGCTGGAGAAGGTGTACAGCTATGAGCCCTACGAAGGCATGGTGGCTGGCAGCGAAAGCCACATCCTGGGCGTCCAGTCCAATATGTGGACCGAGTACATCGCTACTCCCGAACATCTGGAGTACATGCTTATGCCCCGTATGTGCGCTACCGCCGAGACGCAGTGGTGCGCAGCCGGTACCAAGGATTACGAGCGTTTCAAGGCTTCCCTGGACCACACCTTCGAGATGATGGATGCGATGGGCGTGAACTACAGCCTGGACTACAAGGGCCTCATCGGCCTGGACCGCCAGCCTGCCCGCACCCCCGAAGAACTGGAGCAGTACCTGAAGGATAATCCTCGCGGCTGGTAATATTTTTGATCATGCAGCATAAGCCCTCGTCGAAAGAAGTACCCCTTTGGCAGATTTTCACGGTCTTTGCCAAGATCGGAGCCTTCACCATCGGCGGGGGCTATGCCATGATTCCGCTTATCCAGGCCGAGATGTCCCGTCGCGGCTGGATATCGGAAGACGAACTGCCCGACATCGTAGCCCTTTCACAGAGCGCGCCGGGCGTGATGGCCGTCAATATCTCCATCTTTGCCGGTCACAAACTGCGCGGCTTCAAGGGCAGTGTGGCCGCCACTCTCGGAAGCATTACGCCTTCCTTCCTCATGATTCTGTCCATCGCCATGTTCTTTACCGCTTTCAAGGACAACCCGTGGGTGGAACGTGCCTTCAAGGGCATCCGCCCCGTGGTGATTTCCCTCATCGCCGTTCCCATGGTGAGCATGGCCAGAAAATCCTGCACTTTATGGTGGAAGTGGCTTCTCGCCATTGTCTCCCTGGTGCTGGTGGCTTTCCTGAACGTATCCCCTATATATATTATAGTCTGCGTCCTTGTCGTCGGCTTCAGTATCACTTATTATAAGGAGGGCCGATGGAAACGCTAGCGCTGCTTCTCCAGCTGGCCTGGACCTTCTTCGTGATTGGCGCCTTCACCATCGGCGGAGGTTACGCCATGCTCTCCCTCATCCAGAATCAGGTGGTGGTGGAGCACCCCTGGATCAGCGAAAGCACGTTCACGGACATTGTGGCCATTTCCCAGATGACCCCCGGCCCTATTGGCATCAACAGTGCCACCTATGTGGGGTACGACGTTCTGTTCAACGCTACCGGAAGTCACGTTCTGGGCGTATGCGGCTCCCTTACCGCCACCCTGGCCCTCATGCTGCCCTCGTTTGTGATCATGCTGCTCATCGTGAAGTTCTATCTGAAGTTCCGCAGCAGCAGGCTCTACGCCGGCACCATGGACTGGCTCAAGCCCTGCGTGGTTGGACTCATCGGCGCCGCGGCCGTCATCCTGATGTTCAAGACCACCTGGACCGGTCCTGTTCCCTCGGTACAGGTAGTGGCCGATAACTTCCCCGACTGGAAGAGCTGGCTCCTCCTCGCCGGCGCCTTCGTGGCCGGCTACTGGGGAAAGGTGAATCCCATCTATATCATCATTGCCGGCGGAGTGCTGGGCGTGCTGCTGTATTAGGCGGCTAGCGGCTGGCGGTTTGCGGTTTGCGGTTTGCGTCGAGCGACTCACTCCTTGCCGCGTCGACACGTAGAATGCACAGAATGGCAATTTTCTGTCAACGCGGTCGGGTTTTGTGCTGTTTTCGCCGAAATCCTTGCCGCGTCGACACGTGGAATGCACAGAATGGCAATTTTCTGTCAACGCGGTCGTGTTTTGTGCTGTTTTCGCCGAAATTCTTGCCGCGTCGACACGTAGAATGCACAGAATGGCAATTTTCTGTCAACGCGGTCGGGGGGTGCGTTCTGGTGTCCCCGGTGGAATATTGCCCACCTGCGACGTTTTGCGTTTCCACCTGCGACGATTCGAAAAACGGTGAAGGCATTAACTGCGAAAAAACGAAAAATTTCTGAATTTTTGTACGAAAAAATTTGTGGGTTCAGAAAAAGTTACTACCTTTGCAGTCCCGTTTGAAATGAACGGGATTTTTTAACGGATCTTTGACAATACTGAAAGACTA
>DGHE01000103.1 GCA_002392525.1 Bacteroidales bacterium UBA3856
TGATGGGAAGCAGGATGAAGCGCTGATTGAGGCCCCAGGTGTCCGGCAGGCAGGTCATGAAGGAGTTGTCAATCATGTACCACTTCTCGCGGTCGTTCTGCTGCTTGATGTCGAGGATTTTAAAGATGGTGGCACCGCTCTCGCCCACCGTGAAGGAGCCGAATTCGGTGAAGATGTCGGGTTCCTGGACGCCCATGGAGTTGCAGGTAACCTTGATCTGGTTGATGATTTCCTCCACCATGTACTCGTAGTCGAAGTCCTGGGCAAGGGAGGTCTTGTTGGGAAGGCCGCCGCCGATGTTCAGGCTGTCCAGCTCCGGGCAGATGGCCTTGAGCTCGCAGTACACGCGCACGCACTTGGAAAGTTCGTTCCAGTAGTACGCCGTATCCCGGATGCCCGTGTTGATGAAGAAGTGGAGCATCTTGAGGTGGAAGTTGGGGTACTTGGCCACGGTGTCCTTGTAGAACTTGACGATATCCGAGTAGCGGATACCCAGGCGGGAGGTATAGAAATCGAAGTTGGGCTCTTCCTCGGAGGCGATGCGGATACCCATCATGGTATCTTCCTCGATGAGGCTGGCCAGGTCTTCGAACTCGTTCTTGTTGTCGAGGACGGGAATGATGTTCTTCCAGCCGTCCTTGCGCAGGCGGGCGATGTTCTGGACGTACTGGGGGCGCTTGAAGCCGTTGCAGATGATGTAGAGTTCCTCCTTGTTCACGGAGCCGTCGCGCTCAAGGGCCTGGATGAGGTCCAGGTCGTAGGCCGATGACGTTTCCAGGTGGATGTCGTTCTTGAGGGCCTCATGCACCACGAAGGCGAACTGGGAGCTCTTGGTGCAATAGCTGTAGTGGTACTCGCCCTGGTAATCGGCCTTGGCCATGGCCACCTTGAAAAGACGTTTGGCCCGCTGGATCTGGGAGGAAATCTTGGGAAGGTAGGTAAGCTTGAGAGGGGTACCGTATTTCTCAATGATTTCCATGAGGTCGATGTCGTTGAACAGCAGGTTGCCGTCTGCTACCATGAATTCGTCCTGCGGGAAGTCGAAGGTTTGGTCAATCAGGTCGATGTACTTGTTTTTCATTCCACGGAGTAAGGGTTTTAAAAATCGTGCAAATATAAGGAAAAAGTATTACTTTTGTAAGAATGAATCGGGGAAAACACATATTATTTGTGCTGGCGCTCATGGCCGCAGGGGCCTGCAGTACCACCCGTGCACTCAGACAGGAAGAATTCCTCCTGAAGAAGGCTAGCGTTAAGATTAACGATAACTCGTTTAATTCCAGCGAATTATCTTCCTATATCGTCCAAAAGCCCAACAGCTATCTCCTGGGGGTGAATCCCCTTCTCTCCGTGTACAACTGGGCCGGGACCGGAAACAGCGGTTTCCAGCGTTTCCTGCGCCGTATCGGCACGGCTCCCGTGATTTACGACCCCGCCAAGGTGGACGAGAGCATCTCAAGCATGCAGAATCACCTGCGCTACCTGGGTTACTACGGTTCCGTCATCGAAAGCGATGTACGTGTAAGCGGCAGGAAAGTGTACGTCAATTACTACGTAACCCTTGGAAAGCGCTATGAGATCAGCGCCATCGACTACGATATTCCCTCTTACGGAACTTTCCGGGAGGATTTCGAGAAAGACCTTCCCAACGTGACCATCCGGCCCGGGCAGTTCCTGTCGGAGCAGCTGCTGGAAGCAGAAACCGAACGGTCGGCCCGGTTCTTCCGCAACGAGGGCTACTACGGCTTCACCAAAAGCTTCTATGCGTTTGAGGCCGATACCCTGGGCGGAGAAGGCAAGGCGCGCCTCAAGATGTCCATCCGGGACTATGCCCTGGGAGACGACCCCGCATCGGCCCAGCCCCACCGGAAATTCTCCATCGGAGAAGTGACCCTCTCCTACCCGGAAGATCTCAAGATTCGCCGCAGCGTGCTGGAAGGGCTCAATATGCTGCGCCCCGGGCAGCCTTACAGCGAGAAGGCCATTGGCAATACGTATACGCGCCTTACCAGCGTCAACATGTTCGCGGGCGTGAACATCAATATGGAGCCTGTGTCGCAGGATAAGGTGAATGCCAACATCAGCCTGCGCAATTCGGGCCTGCAGGGCTTCAAGACCAATCTGGAGGCATCGGTGAACTCGACGGGGCTCATCGGCATATCGCCGCAGCTGAGCTACTTCCACAAGAACCTGTTCAAGGGCGGCGAGATGCTCAACCTGGGCCTCAAGGGGAATTTCCAGTTCAAGCCCCGGGACACGGCGTCCTCCACGGAAGTGAGCGTCTCCACCAGCCTGCGCTTCCCCAAGTTCATCGGCATTCCCAACCGATTGTTCAAAGGCCCCTACATCCCCCGCACGGAGGTTTCCCTGTCGTTCAATTACCAGAACCGGCCGGAGTTCCGCCGCACGGTCATATCGGCCGGCTATACCTACAGCGGTCGCTTCAGCGAGCGCCTTTTCTATCAGTTTACGCCTGTCAGGGCCAATATTTCCCGTATTTTCAATGTGGACGACTCCTTTTACGAGTCCATGGGAGACAACCTGTACCTGATGAAGGTTTACTCCGACAACTTTGACATGGGCGTGAGCAGCATGCTGTACTACACCACGGATGCATCGGCTATTCCCACGCATACCTATCACTACGCCAGGTTCAGCCTGGACCTTTCGGGTAACGTGATCAGCCTGTTCAACAAGCTCATGCCGCAGGACGAGCTGGGAGACCATCTCATTTGGAATACGCCCTATGCGCAGTACGTGCGGGCCGAGCTCACCCTGGGAAAGACGTTCCATTTTGGCAATCAGCTGCCGCAGGCACTGGCCCTGCGACTGATGGGCGGTGTGGGCTACGGGTACGGGAACTCCGTATCGGTGCCCATGGAGAAGCTCTTTTACTGCGGCGGTTCCACGTCCATGCGCGGCTGGCAGGCCCGTACGCTGGGCCCCGGCAGCGACACCCTCCTGGCAGAGTACTTTATCATTCCCACACAGCTCGGAGACATCAAGCTGGAGGCCAACGTGGAATACCGCATTCCGCTGGTGTGGAAATTCGAGGGCGCCCTCTTCGTGGACGCCGGCAACATCTGGGATTTTGCCGACAGAGGCCAGGACGATGCCTTCTCCCTGAAAACCATTGCCATGAACTGGGGCCTGGGACTGCGCTTGAACCTGGACTTCATCCTCCTGCGCCTGGACGCCGGTATCCGCATCCACGACCCCGGCCGCCCCGCCGGCAACCGCTGGGTAGCTCCGGCCTACTGGTTTGACGGGAATAATGCAGCCATCCACTTTGGCGTAGGCTATCCGTTCTAGCGAACGGATCAAAGATATACTCAAGGTCTAGCGAACGGATCAAAGATATACCCAAGGGGGCTCCGCCCCCTTTAAATACACCCCCGGCGCCCTCCGGGCGCTTTTAAACCTTCGACTTAATGACAACGAATGAAATAAAATACATCAAGTCTCTATCCCAGAAGAAGTTCCGGGACCAGAGCGGCCTTTTTGTGGTGGAAGGGGAAAAACTCGTGGCCGAGGCCCTCGCTTCGCGCTTCGAGGTAGAGAAAGTTTACAGGAAGGCCGATGTCGGCGAGGCCGTCATGGCCCGTATCTCGGCGCTCTCCTCCCCTTCTCCGGCCCTGGCACTGGTCCATCGGCCCGTAGATCTGGAATCCTCGGTCCTCCCCGCCCGCGGCCTCTTCCTGGCCCTCGACGGCATCCGGGACCCGGGCAACCTAGGCACCATCCTCCGCATTGCCGACTGGTTTGGCCTGGACGCCGTCTACGCCTCTCCCGACACCGTGGACGTCTTCAACCCCAAGGTGGTCCAGGCTACCATGGGCGCCATTTTCCGGGTTCGGTTCCACTACACCGACATCCCTGCCCTCTGCCGCCAGGCCCTCACCGCCGGCGGCAAGGTCTATGGCACCTTCCTCGACGGCGACAACATGTACGGAATACCGCTGGACAACGGAGCCTCCTCCCCCGCCGTCATTGTCATCGGCAACGAGGCAAACGGCATCTCTGCCCCCACCGCCGCCCACGTAACCGACCGCCTCTACATTCCTCCCTTCCCTGCCGACGACCCCGGCTCCGAGTCGCTCAACGCCGCCGTCGCCACCGCCATCACCGTCGCCGAGTTCCGCCGACAGGCGTAAGGGGGGCTCTGGCAGGGCTTGCAGCTGGCGGGGCAGCTGGCGGCTGGCGGGGCGGCTTCCCGTTGACACACAGATTGTAACGTGGCTGTTAAATAGTTCGAAATCAATGCGTTAGCACAACTGACGGGTATTCAAAACGCACCCGTCAGTTGTGCTAACACATTAGTAATCAGCAACATAAGCGCCACGGCCGTTTTGTCCCTGCCATGAGCCTTTCCACCTGCGACGGTAAACTGGCTGGAA
>DGHE01000200.1 GCA_002392525.1 Bacteroidales bacterium UBA3856
TCGGGTGTAGCGCGCAGCGTGAATTTCTATCCCATCGGCTACGAAAAGCCCGAAGAAGGCATCGTGAAACTGGCCTATGGCCTGGGCAAATCGGTAGTGGACGGCGAGCAGGTGCTCCGTTTCTCCCCCGCCTATCCCAAGCACGTACTCCAGACTTCCACGCCGGACCTTGCCCTCCGCGAGACCCAGCAGTCCATGTACGCGCTCAACATGCAGCCGGAGAAATTCAAGACCAGCGTGGACGACGCCGTAAACCTGGGACACATTCCCATCACCGAATGCACCCAGTTCCCCTCCTTCGCCAAGGTGTGCTCCACCTTTGACTTCGAGAACCAGCGCATGGTGGATTCCCCCTTTGCGGTAGGGCCCAAGTTTGTCTCGTTCTCGCACATCCTGCGCTACAACACGTATCCGCTCACGTCCATTGTGCAGACACTCCTTGCCATCTGCAGCGAAGAGATGCAGTGCAGCGTAGAACTGGAATTTGCCGCCGAGCTCTCCACAGGCGTATTCAACGCCTTGCAAATCAGGCCCATCTCCTCCGACAGCCTCAACACGGACGTAGACTGGACGCAGATAGACTGCTCCGGCGCGCTGGTCCAATCCACCAGCGCCCTCGGGACCGGCTGGTTGGAAGGCCTCAGGGACATCGTCTATCTCAAGGCTGCAGCCTTTGACAAGATGAAAACCGTGGAAATGGCCGCACAGCTGCGGGAGCTCAACGCGCGCATGCAGGCCGATGGCCGCCAATACGTGCTCATCGGTTATGGCCGATGGGGGTCCAGCATTCCCACCCTGGGCGTGCCCGTAGCCTGGAGCGACATCTCCGAAGCCCGCATCCTGGTGGAGGCTTCCCTGCCGGAGTTCCGCGTAGACCCCAGCCAGGGTACGCATTTTTTCCAGAACCTTACGTCCTTCAACGCCGGCTATGTGAACGTAGATCCCTACACCCGTCCCGGAGACAGCATAGACCTGAGTCCCCTGGACGCCCTGGAAGCCGTCGAAGAGACCGAATTCCTGCGCCACGTACGCCTGGAAACCGCCCTCACTGCCTGTGTGGACGGTCGCACGGGAAAAGCCATCATCAAGTTTACTTAAGCGAGCGCGCTACATTGATGCCATCCATGGCCGACGACACAATGCCGCCGGCATATCCCGCGCCTTCCCCGCAGGGATAAAGGCCGGGGACATCTACATGCTCGTACGTCTCGGGGTTTCGCGGAAGGCGGACGGGAGAAGACGTACGGGATTCTACGCCCAAAAGAAGGGCATCGTTGGTATAATATCCATGCATGCTGCGGTCCACCTGCGGCAGGGCACGGCGAAGCCGCATGGCCACATGCTCCGGGAGCAGCTCATGCAGCGGAGCAGACAGTGCGCCCGGATGATAAGAGGTTTTGGGAAGGTCCTTGGACACAATTCCGCGGCAGAAGTCCTTCATGCGCTGGGCCGGAGCCGCAAACGGATGAGAGGCGCCGTGCTCCTGCGCCCACCGGAACATGGCGCGTTCCACATCCCGCTGGAAATCCATAAGGGCGAAAGGCCCCTCATACTCCGAAGGCTGGTCTCCGGGCTCTATCTGCACCACCACGCCGGCATTCGCCCACTTGGAATTACGGGCGGCATTGGACATGCCGTTGAGCACCACCGTCCCCTCCTCCGTGGAAGAAGGCACCAGGATGCCGCCGGGACACATGCAGAAGGAAAACACGCCGCGTCCCTCTACCTGCTGGACGAACGAATACTCAGCCGCCTGCATAAACGGCTGATATTTACCATGATAGCGAATCTGATTGATGAGCCACTGCGGATGCTCCACCCGTACGCCCAGGGCAAATCCCTTGGCCTCCAGGGCCCATCCTTTGGCGGCAAACAGTTCATAGATATCCCGGGCCGAATGCCCGCAGGCCAGAATGACTTTGGAGGCGCCGTAAAGCGTGTCTCCGCAGTGCACCTCAAAGCCGCCGGCTACGGGAACGATGTCCGTGACCCGGCTGTCAAAATGGTATTCCCCGCCATGCTCCTCGATGCAGCGGCGAATGTTTTTGACAATCTCAGGAAGGCGGTCCGTGCCGATGTGGGGATGCGCATCGATGAGAATGTCCTCATGCGCGCCGAAGGAAACCAGCTGGTACAGCACCTCGCGGATGTCTCCCCGTTTACTGGAGCGCGTATAAAGCTTTCCGTCACTGAATGCACCGGCGCCGCCCTCTCCATAGCAATAATTGGAGTCCGGGTCCAGCACGCCGTCCAAGGAAAGTTTGGCCATGTCCACCTTGCGGCGTTCCACGTCCTTTCCCCGCTCCAGCACAATGGGCTTCAGGCCCTCCTGCAGCAGTGTGAGAGCGGCAAACATCCCGGCCGGGCCGGCACCAATCACCACTACCGGCGCAGCCGCATGGACATCCTGATAAGGGGCCACGGAGAACTCCTCCAGTTTTTCGTTACTGCGGCAGGCCTCAACCCGGTACCGGTACAGGACATCCTGGCGGGCATCGATGCTGCGGCGAATGACCCGCACCTGTCCCACCATATTCTCACGTACGCCCAGAGCCTTGGCCGCAGCCTCGCGCAACTGCGCTTCCGTGAGCTCTTTCCCTATCTTCTGTGCTATCTCAAACTCTTTCATACAGGGGGCAAAAGTAACAATAATCGGCATAATATCCTAAAAATAGTTATCTTTGTAAAATATATATTTTACAAGCATTCCATGTCAGACATCATACTCGGTATAGAATCCTCCTGCGACGACACATCGGCAGCCGTCCTCAAAGACGGCGTGCTCCTGTCCAATGTCATTGCCTCGCAGCAGGTACACAAAGATTTTGGCGGCGTAGTGCCCGAGCTGGCATCCCGCGCCCATGAGCAGAACATCGTTCCCGTGGTCTCGGAAGCCATCCGCAAAGCCGGCATCAAGCCCGAAGACCTCACGGCCATCGCCTTCACCCGCGGCCCGGGCCTCCTGGGTTCGCTCCTCGTGGGCACTTCCTTCGCCAAGGCCCTGTCCTTGTCCCTGGATATTCCCATGGTCATGGTCAACCACCTGCAGGGCCACATCCTGGCCGGATTCGTGCGCCAGGAAAACGTACCCGTAAGGGAGCCTTCCTTCCCCTACCTGTGCCTCCTTGTGAGCGGCGGCAACTCCCAGATTGTGAAAGTAACCAGCCCCTTGGAGTACGAAATCCTGGGCCAGACCATCGACGATGCCGTGGGTGAAGCCTTCGACAAATGCTCCAAAATGCTGGGCCTCGGATACCCGGGCGGCCCCGTCATCGACCGCCTGGCCAAACTGGGAGATCCCAACCGTTTCCAGTTCGCCAAGCCCAACATCCCGGGCCTGGACTACAGTTTCAGCGGTGTCAAGACCTCCCTTCTCTATTTTGTACGGGACGAGATGGCCAAAGACCCCGAGTTCCTCGAAAAGAACAAGGAAGACATTTGCGCCAGCTTCCAGAAAACCCTCATTGACGTTCTCATGGGCAAGCTCATCCGCGCCGCCAAGGAAACCCGCATCCGGGAAATCACCATCGGCGGCGGTGTAAGCGCCAACAGCGGTCTCCGCAGCCGCATCCTCGAGGAAGGCGAAAAACGCCACTGGAACACCTACCTGCCGGAATTCAAGTTCACCACCGACAATGCCGCCATGATTGCCGTGGCCGGCTGGTTCCAGTACAAGGCAGGCGTCCGCACCCCGCTGGACGTAGCTCCCGTATCCCGTATGGCCGATTTTTAGCCCGTGAAGAAAGCCGTCCGCATAACCGCCTGGATCCTGGGTCTGCTGCTCCTCCTTCAAATAGGAGGCATGGTAGTTCTCCAGTCTCCGCGCGTGCAGACATACCTGGGCCGCAAGGTCATCGAGAACATGCAGGACCGGATGGATGCCGATATCAGCTTCCATCAGGCCAGCGTGCGTCCCTTCGATGCCCTGGTGCTGGATGAGGTCCTGATCAAGGACCGCGCCCCGAAGGTCCCCTCCATGGATACCCTCCTCTACGTCAAGCACCTGAGCACCCGTTTTTCCATCATGGGCCTTTTCAAGGGGAAAAGCATCAACGTATCCCGCCTCCACCTGGACGGCGGCTGTTTCCACCTCACCATCGAAAAGGACCCTTACCGTGAGAACCACACCTCCACCAACCTGCAGCGCATCTTCCGCATCCAGCACAAGGAAGAAACGGAATCCGTTTACAGCTGGGGAGACATCCTCCACGCCCGCAGCGTAGTCGTTGACAGCGTACACTTCCGCATGGAAAACCTGGTGGGAGCCGCCCGCTACGAGGAAAGGGGCATCGTCATCCCCGAGTCTGTCATAGACTGGAACCACCTCAACCTGGTCCTGGAGCACATCCGGGTAAACAACCTCCGCGTCCAGGACGACCTCATCACCGCCAGCGCGCAGGAAATGTTTGTGCAGGAGCTGGAAACCGGTCTGCGCCTGGAAAACCTCAGCGCCCGCAAGGTGCGCGTGGGAAAGGCCAATACCCACGTGGAGGAATTCCAGGGCCGGCTCTCGCCCGCCACCACGCTCAACATCACCTCCCTGGACCTTGACGGAAAACTGGACGACTACGAGGACTTCGAGACAAAAATATCCCTGGACGTGAAGCTGGCCGACGGCACCAGCGTGGACATGCGCTCCATCGCCCACTTCTCCCCGGGGCTGGAGGACATGGGCTTCCGCGGCCGTGTACGGGGACACGTATTCGGCCCCGTAGCCAACCTGAACCTGAGCGATGTGGTGGTGGAAGGCCTGGACGAGGATGTCCGCGTGCGGGCAAGCGGCCGCATCACCGGCCTTCCCGAAACCGACAATACCTTCCTGGACTTTCAGGTAAGGGAGCTGAGTTTTGAGCTAAAGGACCTTGACGACTTCATTGAGGACTGGTCGCCGGAGACACGTCTGAATACAGACTACATGGCCCCCGACGAGCGCTTCCAGATAACAGGCACCGTCACCGGCCTTCTCGACCGCATGACCTTTGACGGCAGCGTCGGCTCCCGTATCGGAGACATCCAGGCCCACATCACCCTCTCCAATGCCGTGAGCCACACGGCTGCGCCCCTTACCATCGGCGGAAGCCTGCAAACCGAAAACGTACACCTGGGCCGCATACTGGCCAGCAAGGAGCTGGGGCCCGCCACCCTCTCTGCCCGTCTGGAAGCCAGCTTTCCTCCGGACGGAGACATGCGCGTAAAGCTGGACACCCTGCACGTAGACCGCCTGCAGCTCCTGGGCTACAACTACAGCGGCATTGACGCCAGCGGCCACTACGAGCCCAAAGACTACAACTTTGTCCTCAAGACGCAGGATCCCAACCTCCAACTCATGGCCCAAGCCGTTTACAAGGAAGAAAACGCCGCCCGCGACGGCTATCTGGACGCCAGCCTTCATCTGGAACATGCCAACCTCCAGGCCCTCAACTTGGACCGGCGCGGAAAATCCATCGCAGGCATATCGGCCCAGGCAAACCTTACGCGTCTGAACGGCGTAGCCCTGGGCACTCTCACCACCTCCGGCTCTTTCCTGGAGAACGCCGATGGCCGGCGCCTCATCCCGGACATCACCCTCTCACTGGAAGAATCGCCGGCCTCGCAGCACCTCTCCCTTCGCAGCGACATGCTGGATGCCGACTTCACCGGCGACCATCCCCTCCCGGACTTTATCCGGGACATGAAGGAAATCTTCCTCCGGAAAGATTTGTCGGCCCTCGCAAAAACCCGTATCCATCCCACTTACAGCGGCGCCACGTACGAGGCCACCGTCAACGTCCACCGCAAGCTGCAGGAGCTCCTGGCCTTCGTAGCGCCGGGCGTCTACGTGGACAATGGCACCACAGGGCGCATCAGCATAGACCGCGACGGTATTCTCCGGGCCGATGTCACCTCCGGCCGCCTGGCCCTTCGCGAGCAGTTCATCAAGGACATGAAACTGCACGTGGACAACGACTTCGAGGCGGTCACCGGAGAAATCACCGGCTCCACCATCGCCATTGCCGGCGCCCGCCTCAGCAACAACCGCTTCACCTTCTATGCCGATGACAACCAGGTAGGTCTGGGCTATGTCTTCGACAACGAGGCCGAAGAAAATACCCACGCCCAGTTCTACGCCACCGGAGAACTCTCCCGTTCGGAGAAAGGCCTTGCCATCACGGCGCGCGCCCTTCCCTCCAACATCTACTACAAGGGAGAAGGCTGGGGCATCACCTCGGGAGACATCCGCTACGAAGACGGCAACTTGCAGATAGACCGCCTCCTGGCCCGCCACGAGAACCAGCAGCTGCTCGTGGACGGCGGCTATTCCAGGGAGAAGCCGGACACCTTGTCCCTTACCATGGACCAGTTTGACCTGGGCCTTGTCAACACCATCGCCGGAGAGAGCATCCCCAAACTGGACGGCCGCCTCACCGGCCGGGCGCTGGTGGTGTCATCGACCGGCTCCACCCCGGGCCTTCTGGCCAGCCTCATGTGCGACTCCACCGCCATCGCCGGACGCCGTCTGGGCCAGTTGGCTCTCAGCAGCATCTGGGACGAGGACAGCCAGCGTTTCCGCGCCCGTATGAACAACTCGCTGGACGGGCGCAAGACCATCCGGGGAACCGCTTTTCTGGCACCGGCCACGCAGGAAACGCAGGTAGATCTGGAACTGGACCGCTTTGAACTGGGCTATACCGAGCACTTTCTGAACACCATCTTCCACGAGTTCACCGGTTTCCTCTCCGGCCACATCAAGCTGGAAGGGAAAACCAGCCAGCTTTCCCTTTCCAGCGAGAAACTTCGCATGGAAGAAGGACGGCTCACCCTGGATTTCACCCGCGTTCCGTACCGCGTAGAAGGCCCCCTTTCCCTGGACAAAAAGGGGCTCAACTTTAACGGGCTCACCGTCACAGACGGAGAAGGTGGCTTCGGAACGGTTACCGGAGGCATCGCGCTCAACCTGTCCCATCTGGACGACATCCGGATGGACACCCACGTGGACATGACCTCCATGCGGGCCCTGGCGCTGCCGCGCGGGGTCAATCCCCTGGCCTATGGCAACGTTTACGCCACCGGAAAAGTAGATATCACCGGTCCGCTGAACCGCATTGTCCTGGCTATTGATGCCACCAGCACCAAGAGCGGAGAATTCCATCTGCCGCTGGGTTCTTCCTCCTCCGGCAGTTCGCAGGAGCTGCTCACCTTCAAGGATGCGCCCTCGGAGGCCGACGAAGACCCTTACGAGCAAATGATGCTGGCCGCCCGCGAGACACACCGCCAGCAGAGCGACCTCCTGTTCACGGCCCGCGTCAAAGCCACTCCGGAGCTGCGCGTCTTCATTGACATCGGGGAGAATTCCCTCAACGCCGTGGGCAGCGGCACCATCGAAGTGGAGTCCAGCACGGCCCAGGGCTTCTCACTGGGAGGAGACTATACCATCCAGGACGGGAGCTTCCACTTCAGCGCCCTCAATGTGGTAAACCGCAACTTCACCATTCAGGACGGCAGCACCGTCCGCTTCAACGGAGACGTATGGGACACAGACCTGGATGTGAAAGGCCGATACACCACCAAGGCCAGCCTGTCCAACCTGCTGCCCTCCTACAGTGAAGAAGGAGAAAGTGGCTCAAGCGGCCGGCGTACGGTCCACTGCGGCATCAATATCAGCGGAAAATTGCGCAACCCGGAAGTGGACTTCGACATCGAGGTCCCGGACCTCAACCCCGTCATCCAGGGCCAGGTAGAAAGCGCCCTCAACTCCGTGGACAAGGTGCAGAAGCAGTTCGTGTACCTGCTCATAGCGGGTAACTTCCTGCCTACGGACGAGTCCGGCATCACGGCCAACGGATCGGAGGTATTGCTCTCCAACGTATCCTCCATCATGTCGGGCCAGCTCAACAACATCTTCCAGAAACTGGACATTCCGCTGGACCTGGGCCTCAACTACCAGACCACCCAGGCCGGGCGGGACCTCTTTGACGTAGCCGTGAGCACGCAGCTTTTCAACAATCGTGTCATCGTGAACGGCACCGTAGGCAACAAACAGCTGGTGGGCGGCGCCACCACCAACGAAATTGCCGGAGACCTGGACATCGAAATCAAGCTGAACCGGAGCGGCTCGCTGCGCATGAGCCTGTTCTCCCACTCGGCCGACCAATATACCTACTATCTGGACAACAGCCAGCGAAACGGCGGCGGTATTACCTACCAGCGGGAGTTCGACTCCTTCGGGCAGTTCTTCCGCGAGCTTTTCGCCGGCCGCAAGAAGCGGGAGAAAATGGCCCTGGAGGCGGCCCGGAGCCAGCAGGAAAAAGTTGTCCTCAAAATTGACACCACCGGAAAATCGAAAGTAATCCATGAAATACGGTAAACTATATCTGATCCCCACGCCCCTCGGAGAGGGAAATCCGGCCGATGTCCTGCCCGCCCCGGTCCTGGACGTCCTGCCGCATCTCACCCGCTTTGTGGTGGAGGAGACGCGGACGGCGCGCCGGTTCCTTTCTGCAGCCGGGCTCAAGGGCCATATCGGGGAGCTGGAGTTCCACGAGCTCAACGAGCACACCGCCCCGGCGCAGGTAGAGAGTTTCCTTTCCCTCTTTGCCGACGGCCACGACGTAGGGCTCCTCTCGGAAGCCGGCCTTCCGGCCGTAGCCGATCCCGGCGCCCTTCTGGTAGCGCTGTGCCACCGCCATGGGATCCAAGTCATGCCGCTCGTCGGTCCTTCGTCACTGATGCTCGCCCTCATGGGCTCCGGCCTCAACGGCCAGTCCTTCGCCTTCGTGGGATACATTCCCGCCAAGACCGAAGAGCGCCGCGCCGCCCTCCGCAACCTGGAGAAGCGGTCGGCGCAGGCCCGCCAGACCCAGATCCTCATCGAGACCCCCTACCGCAACGACGCCCTCTTTGCCGACATGCTGCAGTGCCTCGGCGGCAACACGCAGCTTTGCGTCGCGGCCAACCTTACCTGTGAGGACCAGTTCATCTGCACCCGCCGCATCGCCGACTGGAAACAGCATCCTGTCACTATCGGCAAACGTCCGTGTGTTTTTGTCATTCTGAGCGAAGCGAAGAATCTATGAAAATAGCATTTACCACCCTCGGCTGCAAACTCAACTACGCCGAGACGTCCACATACGAAAGGAGTTTCAAGGCGGCCGGCTGGGACGTCGTCCCCTGGTCGCACGAGGCCGACGTGTACCTTATCAATACCTGCGCCGTCACCGAGACGGCCGAAAAGAAATCCCGCAACCTCATCCGCCGCGCCCACAAAACCGCCCCGGACGCCCGCATCGTCGTCACCGGCTGCTATGCCCAGCTCCGCAAAGACCAGATCCTGGCCCTTGACGGCGTGTGGAAAGTCTTCGGGGCCGATGAAAAGAAGTATATTTTAGATCTGCCTCTATCGGCAGCGGAGGAGGTATGCTCCCCCCAATCGTCGCTTCGCGACCCCTCCCATCCTGCGGATGGGCCCCTCCCTCTTA
>DGHE01000101.1:0-3209 GCA_002392525.1 Bacteroidales bacterium UBA3856
TCCAGCCATTCGCGGGCGGTACGGGCAACGCCAGTAGCGCTGCAGTAGGTCTCCAGGCAGCCATGCTTACCGCAGCCGCACTGGCGGCCGTTGTGGCGCACGGCGCAGGTGTGACCCAGCTCGCCGGCGAAACCGTCGTGGCCGTACACCACTTCACCGTTGATCACGATACCGGAACCTACTCCGGTACCCAGGGTGATCATGATGAAGTTCTTCATACCACGGGCGGCGCCGTATGTCATTTCACCCACAGCGGCGGCGTTGGCGTCGTTGGTGAGGGAAACGGGAATGCCGTTCATGGCTTCCTGCAGCATCTTGGCGAATTCCACGCGGTTGTGGCCCCACTTCAAATTGGGAGCGGCCTCGATGCAGCCGGTATAGTAGTTGCCGTTGGGGGCGCCTACGCCGATACCACGAATCTGACCCTCGGCCTCGGCCTCGGAGATGATATGGTTAAGGGCTTCTGCCAGGGAGGCAATAAAGGGAGCGGCTTCTTCGTGATTGTCGCTTCGGATAACGGTCTGTGCGAGAACGGTGCCGCGGGCGTCTACGATGCCGCATTTGGTGGTCTGTCCACCTACATCAATACCAATTACTAAGTTCTG
Organism: Bacteroidales bacterium UBA3856; assembly: GCA_002392525.1. The sequence goes on from DGHE01000101.1 coordinate 606, forward strand.
TGCCATATAATTAAGCTTTTTTCACTTTAGAACCCACGACTGCGAAGTACAGGATGAAGCCTACGCAGGCAACCAGCAGCCAGTAGCTGGGCATGTAACCGATGGCATCGGCAATGGCGTTCTGGATAAGCGGAACGATACCGCCGCCCACGACCATGGCCATGAAGATACCGGAAGCCTGGTTGGTGGAAGCGCCCAGGCCCTCGCAGGCCAGGTCGAAGATGGTGCCCCACATGACGGAGGTGCACAGGCCGCAGAGGACCAGCAGCAGGGCTGCGATAGGAACCTGGACCATGCCGAAGCCGTCGGCCACACCCTTGAACACGGGCATGGAAACGGTGGAGGAGTTGCCCAGGATGATGGCCAGCACGATGAGTACGAGAGCCACAGCGGACACGCAGGTGAGCTGGGTACGTGCGCTTACCTTACCGGAGATAACGGAAGAGGTGAGACGGCCGATGAGCATGAGGAACCAGTAGGTGCCGGCCACGAAACCTGCGATGGCAACGGCGGTGGAAGGATCCATGCCGGCGCCGTTCACGGAGTCGGAGAGATAGAAATTAAGGGTGCCGGGGATACCGACCTCAACGCCCACATAGACAAAGATAGCAATAACGCCCAGCACGAAGTGCTTGAACTTGAGGGGACTCACGGCGTGCTCAGCGTCCTTCACGGCCTCGGGATCCTGGATGTTCACGAACATCAGGACGATGAAGGCGAAGGCGAACACACCCATGGCCAGGAACAGCACGGGGTTCACATCCTTAATGAGGGAATCCTTGGTGAGGGTGCCGATGAGGGAACCCACCAGCATGGGAGTGAGAGTACCCATGAGGGAGTTGAAGGAACCGCCGATCTGGATATACTGGTTGGAGCGTTCACCGCCCATGAGTTTGAGCATGGGGTTCACCACGGTGTTGAGCATGCACATGGCGAAGCCGGCGATGAAGGCGCCCAGAAGATAGACGAAGAAATTGGAAGGCAGGCCGGCCAGCGTGGAGCCGACACCTACGATACCGGAAAGGAACTGGACGAAAACACCCGCGAAGCCAACTGCAATGGCGATGAGGGCCGTTTTCTTGTAACCATACTTGGAGAGCATCTTACCGGCGGGGATACCCATGATGGCATAGGCCAGGAAGTTCATCATGTTACCCATCATGCCCCAGAAGTTGGAGCCCTCGATACCGGGCTGCATCTTCCAGATGTTTCCGATTGGAGCGGCCAGGTTGGTCACGAATGAGATCATGCCGAACAGGAAAATCATGGCCACGATGGCTATGATGCTGCTGTTACCTTTTTTTGACATAGTGTTGTGTTTTATTTTGTTAATTAATTATTAGCTTGGAATGTGTCCCCAAATATAATCATTTTTTTTCATTTGGCCTATATGACCTGCTGTTTGCGGCGCCAGTTCCACCAGGGAAACCAGGTTGCCGAAGGTATGTTCCACCGTGATATAGCCCGTATTGCGGGCGATGTCGTTGATTACTGCCAGGATGACTGCATAGTCGGGTTTCAGTTCGATCACGTCCGGACGGAAGCGGGCCAGCATCTGCAGGGTGGTTCGGCCTCATAACGAGAGAAACGGGCCCAGTCCTGGTCAATGGGAATCTGTGCCCGCAGGGCCAGCGGGAACAGCATCAGTGCAAGAATCAACAGTTTTTTCATAGGTTAAAAGATAAGCTTGGATACAATAGGATAGTGGTCAGAAATGAAGGCTTTTCCGGCATATTCCCCGTCCAGCACCGCGAACTCGGCGGCCTTGGAGAAACCGGTGAAATAGATATAGTCGATGGTTTTGGTGGCCGGCTTCTTAAAGCCGTTGCAGGAAGGCGCGTCCGTAGTCTTGGCAGCCACCTTGCGGGCGCTCAGCATCAGCTGGTCCAGGTCTTCCAGGCAGGGATCGGAAGGCTCTACGTTGAAGTCTCCGGTAAGGACCAGGGGAATGTCGGGATTCATTTCCCGGATCTTTTCCACAATCATCACCAGGCCGTTGCGGCGGGCCTGGGCACCCTTGTGGTCCAGGTGCGTATTCACGAAGTAGAACTGCTTTCCGCTGCGCAGGTCCTTCATGAGGACCCAGGTGGCGGTGCGGGGGTATTTGGCGTCCCAGCCCACGGAAGGCACGTCCGGGGTTTCGCTGAGCCACCAGGTGCCGCCGTCCAGCATCTCCAGCGTGTTGCGGTTGTAGAAGACGCTGGCGCGCTCGCCTTCATCGGCCCCGTCGTCACGGCCTACGCCGAAGGGGATGTACTCCGGGCACTGTCCGGCGATGTAACGTTCCTGGTCCAGGCGCGCTTCCTGCACGCCGAAGATATCGGGCTTCACCTCCTCCAGCATAGCCTTGGAGGCTTCCTTGCGGTTTTCCCAGGAATTTTCGCCGTCGTCCTTGACGGAAGTGCGCACATTGTAGGACATCACAGTCAGGCTGTCCTTGGGAGTGCAGGAGATGGCCAGGGCGGCCAGCAGAAGCAGAATGGTCTTTTTCATTACGCAAAAATACAAAAATATACGAAGGTGACCCGCAGGCCACCTTCGTAAGATGCAAAAAAATTAGTTCTGGAACAGCGAAAGGGTTTCGTTGTAGATCTTCTGGGCCTT
>DGHE01000101.1:3258-16575 GCA_002392525.1 Bacteroidales bacterium UBA3856
AAGCGGAGTGTCATAGCAGAATTCGCCCAGGCCGATCACATCGGCCCGGGGCGTTTCATAGTGGTTCTTCATCAGCATTAGGTTATTAGTGTTCTGTGTTGTGTGTTATAAATCGCACTGGGCTCGGATGGCGGTGACCATGGGGGTCAGGCCGGGATAGGGTTCCAGGTCTTTGGCAACGGCCTCAACGTCCATGTCCTGCAGGAATTCCTCCAGACGGGACGGGTCGGTTTCGATGAGGCTGGAGCACTGGGCCAGTTTGAGGAAGGGACGGGACAGCAGCTTGTACTTGTCCACATGCTGGTTGTAGGCGTCCTTGAAGGCGGGGGTGATGTTCTTCATGCGGTGCATGACACCCTTCTTGCCGCGCAGGATGGCAGGGTCGGAGCCGTCAAAGCTGCAGAGTACCACGGCCTCTTCCTTGGCCGACATTTCGGGAAGGTCGATGACCACGGAAAGGTCGCTGCCGCAGTAGTGCCACTTGACGGGCTTGCCGTTCAGACTCACCGAGGTGGGAACAAACACGCCTTCCAGGATAATCTGCACGCGGCGCGTGGCCGACATTCCCCTGTAACCTCCTTCGCGTGCGGCCACCACCACCTCACAGATTTCACGGGAAGATTCTTTGGTGATGAGCGTGGTGGCATAGTGGCGGGCATAGTCCTGCGTGGCGCCGTCATCTTCGTAGAGGCGGCAGCTGCTCTTCCCGTCTCCGGGAGCCACGAACAGACGCAGCACGTTGCTCTTTTCCTGCAGCGAGGAGATGTTTTCATCGGCCATCGGGATGATGGCGCCGGCCTTCACGTACCAGGGATTCTCGTCCAGGGTGTAGGACAGTGACAGGGTCTGTCCCCCGCTATAGAGCTTACCGGTGGCCATGTCGTACCAGTCGTTGCCCTGGGGCAGCCAGATGGTGCGGGCAGCAAGGCCAGTGAGGGAATCGGCGGGCTGGCCGATGACGGTGGCCAGGATGTCGTCTCCGAACATGAACTGCTCCCGCATGGCGTAGGCTTCCTCGTTTTCGGGGTAGTCGTAGTACATGGGACGCGTCATGCAGATGCCGGTGTCATAGGCCTGACGGGCGGCATTGTAGATGTAAGGAGAGAGGGTGTAGCGCAGCCGGACAGCCTCCCGCATGGGTTTGGCATACTCCGGCGCATAGGTCCAGATACGGCGCTCGATGTCGGCGCTCTTGGTGGAATGGGTCTTGAAAATGGGCGTGAATACGCCGTACTGCAGCCAGCGGGTGAAGATCTCCGGTTTGTAGGGTTCTCCCAGTACCTGGTGACCGCCGATGTCGTGGCCCCAGTAACCGTAGCCCACGTTGGAGGAGGTAGCGGTGAAATAGGGCAGGAAGGTGAGGACCTCCCAGGTGTCGTAACAGTCTCCGGAAAATCCGATCTGGTAGCGGTGGCTGCCCAGGCCGCCCCAGCGGTGATAGATCATGGGACGCGGTGCCTCATGCGAACCGAAGCCGCGGTTGCGGCGCACTTTGTCGTTGAAGAAGGTGTAATTGAGCCAGAAAGTGTTGCTAAGGCCCTTGATGTATTCGCTCTGCTTCCACTGCTGCCAGTCCAGCCACCAGAAGTCCACGCCTTGGCGCTCCAGCGGATGGATGACGCTGTTGAAGTAGGCATCGGCCCAGGCCTGCTGGTCGATGCGGAAGGGCACGGGGCACAGCTCCCCTTCCCTGGCCGTACGGTCCTGGCGGGTCTTGGGATCGCTCCTGAGATAGACGAGGGAGTCTCCTTCGTGGTACTTGTAGCCTTCGGGGCCGTCGTAGTCGCTGGTGCGGGAAAGGTAGTCTTTCACAAAACCCTCATAGCAGTCCTCGTAGGGCTGGATGCCCGAGGCAGGGTGCAGGTTGAGGGAGGTCTTGAGCTGCAGGGCGTGCAGCTGAGACAGGGTTTTCCGGGGATTGGGGAACAACTGTTTCTGCCAGGTGTAACCCGTCCAGCCGATGCGCTGGCCGAATTCGTCCTTGAGGGGATTCTTGCGCTGCAGGGTCCAGGTGTCGTGCCAGTCCATGTCGATGACCATCACATCCATGGGGATGTTGTGGGAACGAATCTCTTTGGCCAGGTCGATGAATTCGAAATCACTGTACTGCCAGTAACGGCTCCACCAGTAGCCGAAGACATACTTCGGAGGCAGCGGGATGCGGCCGGCGATGCGGGTGAAATCGGCCAGGGCGGCCTTGTAGTCGTGGCCATAGGCGAAGAGATACAGGTCCTGCCTGTCCCCTTCCGGGCGCGGCGCCACCCATTCTCCCCAGTCCGAGCCGTCCTTCACCAGGATGTGGCGGGCGCTCTCGTCCACCACGGCCCAGCCGTCACGGGACAGGATACCCTGCTCGTACACGTCTCCCTTGTAGTTGATCTGAGAATAGCCCTTGCAGCCGTCCAGGGTACGGTAGGTACCCATGAGGTTGCCGCTGTCGTCCATGCCGGGCGTCCACTTTACTTTGCGCACACCCTTTTTGGCCTGGCTGTCGGCCATGATGAAACTCACGCTCAGGTTCTTCTCGCAGAAGCGGCCGGGGCCCTTGTAGCGGAGGGTGAGGTCCTTGGTGGTGATCACTACCCCGTTCCGGGATTTCTGCACCCGGAAGGAGGGTACTTCCAGACGGCGGTTCACCACGGCCAGGGTGGCCCGGTCTTCGAACTGTGCGTCCTCGGCCCATTCCATGCGGACGAGCCGGGAGGTGAGTACGGTAAAGCGGGCGTTCCCGCAGGTGACGACAGCCCCGGGCGCCGCCTGGGGGTCGTATTCATCCGCAACACTGCTTCCGGTCTGGGCAGAAGCCAAAGCCGGAAGCAGCGTCATAAGGATGATGGGCAGTAGTCTGAATCTCATTATTGATACTCCCACTGGAACAGGACAGGATAGTGGTCCGACAGGAACGGAACCCCGTAATCCTTCTTGTTGACCCAGTATTTAATGGGTTTTATGGCCTTTCCGCCATAATAAATGTGGTCGATGATCTTGTTGCTGTCGCCGAATCCGTTGAAGGTGCTGGCATACTTGTCGTTGCCGGACGCCTCCAGGCGGGCATAGTGCATGTTATCGTTCAGGGGCGCAAGCTTGTCGGAGGTGGTGTTGAGGTCTCCCACATGGATGATGACCTGATTGGCCTTCTTAAGGTCGGTTTCCTTGCACAGGGCCTGCATCTGGGACACCATCAGCTCGGCCGACTTCGTGCGGGCCTCGTCGCTCTTGTGGTCGTAGTGCGTGGGGAAGAACCAGACGATGGCGTCGTTGTTCTTCTTGTCCTTGAGCTTGGCATACACAGTAACGCGGCGGCAGGCGGAATGCCATTCGCCGTAGGTGTTGTCCGAGTTCTGGGCAGGACGCTCACGCGTATTGGGATCCAACCAGAAGAAATCATTGAGAACCAGCTCGAAACGGTCCTTGCGGTACATCACCGCCACGCCTTCGCCACCTGCCGTTGCCACAGAAGAGCCGCTGGAATTGTCACGGGATACGTCGTAGTAGCCGTATTCGGAACTGAAGGTGGAGGAGAACCACTGGGACTGCTCCTTGCGCACTTCCTGCAGACCGATCAGGTCCGGCTTTTCCTCGTCGATGAACTTTTTGACGGCTTCACGACGGGCGGTCCAGGCGGCACTGCTGCCGTCGGGGTACTTATCCGCCGTGTTGGCGTAACGGATGTTGAAGGAACAAACGGTCATGGTAATGCCGCCCTCGGAGGGAGGCGTTTCACCACCGCCTTCTTCCCCTCCCTGAGGGGAGGGCGGGGTGACCGGATTCACAACGTCCTTCTGCCCGCAGGACTGCAGTACGAGCACTGCGGGCAGAAGGGCGATCAGAAACAATCTTTTCAGCTTCATCGTTTATTCTGCTTTACAAGATTTGCGGGAGTTACCGCCCATCTGGGACCAGCTGTTGGCAGCGCCGGTGGCGGAGCCCTTTACAGCGAAGAGGGTAGGCTTGCCATCCTTCATGCCAGTGCAGTAGATGGTACCGTCGGGGCTGATGGCAGGAGAAGTGCGAAGGGAAGTACCCAGCACAATCTCGGAGGCCTTGGTGCCGTCGGGCTTCACCTTCACCAGCTTGCCAGTGGTTTCGTCGGCGTCGCCTTCATTGAAGTAGATGTAACCCTGGTTGTCCACGGCCGGGCTTCCCCAGATAGCGAAGGTTTCTCCGCTGGTAGCGATCCACCATTTCTTGGTACCGTCGGGGTTCACAGCCTCCAGGCCGTTGGCGGTGGTGACATAGATGGTGCCATCCTCGCCCAGGGCTACGCCATGGCTGGAATAGCGCTTGGTGTTGCCGTCCATATCCAGCGTCCACTCGGGCGTGGCGCCTTCCGTGGTGCTGTACTTGGTAAGGTCGTAGCAGAAGAGGATACCCTGTCCGCCGTTGGACTTGCCATACAGGACATAGACCTTGTTGTTTCCATCAATGGCCATGTAGGTAGTCTGGCCGCTGAGGGTACCGGAAGCGGTGTAACCCAGCACGAACTTATCCCTGGCGCCATCAGAGCCATAGTGCTTCCATTCACCGTTCTCCTTCCACAGCAGACGGGTTCCGTAGGTTTCATCCGTATGGACTAGGATGGTTTCCTCCTTGGTGGCGGCGAATCCGCCATGGGAACCTCTCTTGACACGGACTACCTGGTCGAAGTTACCGGTCTCCTTGTTCAGGATGGTACCGTTGTCGGTGAAGGGCTTACCTTCCCAGATGGCCGGATAATCGTTCTGAGAAGGATTGGACTTGGAAGACAGGAAGATCTTCTCGTCCAGGATAACGGGCGTAATGTTGACGTACTGGGCGTTACCGTTGGCGAAATACCACTTACGGCTTCCGTCCGGATTGATGGCATAAACGCCGGACTCGCTGGCCAGGGACTTGGCCTCGTTGTAGGCGACGGCCACGAAGATGGTACCGTCCTTGTCTACGGAAGGCGTGCAGGAAGAGCCGTTCATCTTGTTGCCGCTGGTGAGCGGGTTGGCCGGCTTGTGTCCCGGGAACTGGTTGGCGTCGTAGCTCCACTTCTGATTACCCTCGGCATCGAAGGACACCAGGTGCAGGCCGCTGGAGAAAGCATAGATGCGGCTGCCGTCGGCATTGGTAGCCGGCGAGGTGAACTTGGTGTAGGCGTCGGTGGTGCTGTCATAGGCCTTGGCCCAGGCGAGCTCCAGGGAGTTCGGGCTCTTGGCCACATGGATGACCTTCTTCACGCTGCCCTTGCCGCGCTGGTTGTCGGTGACAGTGAGGGTGACCTCAATGTCGCCGAACACGGGGAAGGCGTACTTGGGATTCTGCTCGGTGACGGTGTTGGCGCCGAACTTCCACTCCCATGCCACGATGGTACCATCGGCATCGGTGGATTTGTCGGTGAACTGTACTTCGTCGCCGGCGGCGATGCCCTCGGTGGGCGTCCATTCAAAGTCGGCCACGGGACGGACGTTGGTGTCCTGTACGGTGACGGTCTTGACGCAGACGTCCTGGGCGCCGGTGTCGGTGGTGACGGTAAGCTTGATTTCCTTCTCACCTACGGAGTCAAAGGAAATGGGCTTTTCCAGCTGCTTGCCGTAAAAATGCTCTGAACCCCATTCCCACTTGCAGGCCACGATGATGTCGTTGGTGGCTGCGGAGACGTTGGTGACCTTTATGTCCTCATAGAGTTCATAGACGGTTTTGTCGGTGGTGAAGTCGGCCTTGACCGACACCTTCCTATTATGCTGGCAGGAAGCCACGGCAAAAAGGGTCACTGCAACGAGAAAAATATTAACTATCTTTTTCATAATCAATTGCATTTATCAATTCCAACCGGGATTCTGAACCAGATTGGTGTTCTTCTGGATCACGTTCTCGGGAACCGGATAGAGGTACATGTTGTCGTTCCAGCGACGGGGCAGTTCATAACCCAGGAGGTAGCCGTGGTTGGGGTCGTCGGCAATCTGGACGGCCTTCTGCTGGGCGTTCAGGGTCATGGCGATGGACTTGTAGGTGCCGGTCTTCTGGTAGTTGGCATCCTCGGTCACAAAGACGTCATAGGCGCCGTCTCCGTTGAGGTCGACCGGGGTATCCAGGGCGGGGATGTACACACCGTCCCAGGGGGCGTTCTGCCAGTTGCTGCCGCAGGCCCAGCGCTTGAGGTCGATGAGGCGGAAGCCTTCGAGGATGAGCTCGATGGCGCGCTCACGGCGGATCTCAAGGATGACGGGGCTGGTCACGTTGGGATAGAAGGTATTCTTGAGATAGGTATCCACCACGGTAGGCAGGGTGTCCAGGTCGCCTCCGGTGATACCGGCGCGGCGGCGCAGGGCGCCGATGGTCTTGCTCCAGTCTTCGGCGGTGAGGGTGCCCAGCTCGGCCTTGGCCTCGGCGTAGTTCAGCAGGACTTCGGCAAAACGCATGAGCGGAACGTCGTTGTCGTTGGTGCGGCCGTTGTCATAGCCGATATCGTCCATCACGTACTTGGTGTACTGGTAGCCGGTGAGCGAGAGGGACATATCGGCCGATGCACGCACGTAGGCGCCGGTGTTGTCCTTGCGGGTGTAGTCGGCTCCGCGGATGGTCTGGCACAGGCGGGCGTCACGGCCGGTGGTCTCCTGCACGAAGGTCTTGTAGGCACCGGCGGCAGTCTTCTCGTTGTAGACGCTGCCGTCTGCGTTCAGATAGGTTTTCGCAAAGGCGCGGGTCATGGAGAGGTGCGGGCCGTAGGAAGCGGAATTGTAGTACCAGTTGGCTTCTCCCAGCACGTTCAGTTCCCTGCTCTGGGTGTAGGCCAGCATCACTTCCTCGGTGACGGGGTTGTCGCTGATGAACAGGTCTCTGTAGGCACCGCGGCCGCCTTCGGTATAAGCGGAACCGGTGTGCAGCTTGTAGGGGCCTTCCTCGATTACCTCACGGGCGGCTTCGGCGGCAGCCTGGAGGATCTCTTCGGCCGTCATGGTGCAACCCTTCAGGTAGTCGCTGCCGTAGGTGCTGCCGTTCGCGTGATACTTGCGGAAGGTACCTTCGAACAGGCAGATACGGCTCTTCAGGGCCAGGGCCGTCCAGCGGTTCACCGTATTGGAGTTCGGGGTGATGCCGGTGGCGGTAATGTTGGCGGCTGCATAGTCCAGGTCTTCCATGATGTGCTGGATGATGACGTCACGGTTGTCCTGGGTCTTGTACAGGTCTTCGTCGGTGGGATCGAGCGGATGGTCGATCCAGGGGACGTTGCCGTAGGTGACCAGCTTGTCGTAATAGAGATAAGCGCGGAACAGGCGGGCGATACCCGTGTAGTTGTTGCGGATGGTCTCCGGGACGTTGGGGTCGGTGTTGTACTTGATGAAGTAGTTCACGTTGCGCAGGCTGCCCCAGCTCCAGGAAGTGGAGGTGGAGGTGGTGTAAGCGCCCTGCTCATACGTACCGACATTCATCTTGGCCGAATGGTCCTGGGTGATGTTGATCTTGTGGGCGCTTCCGTAGGCGGGAAGGTAGTTATAGAACCCGTAGGTGTAGTTACGGAGGCCAGCCTCGTCACCGAAGACGATGGCACGGCCGGCTACGGCCTGGGGATCTTCGGTGAGGTCGCAGGATACGGCCAGGGTGCCCAGCACTGCGATCGAAGAAAGGATATAGAATAATTTTTTCATGCTTGTTCCTCCTGATTATTTATCAAAACGACCGAAGGTAACTTTCACACCCAGGCTGATGCTCTTCATGGTGGGGAAGTTGTAACCGTCACCGGTAGTGGACAGGGTGCTGTCGGTACCGTAGATATTGGCGGTCACGTCCACGTCGCGGGTGTGCTTGTACACGGGAGACCAGGTCCAGAGGTTTTCACCGGCTACGAAGACGGACACCTTTTCCAGGCCGGCCTTGCGGGTGAGCTTGGAAGGAAGGTTGTAACCGATCTGGACGCTCTTGAGACGGATGTAGGAAGCATCCTGCAGATACCGGGTGTTGGCGTTCACGCGGCCCTTGTAGAAGGGGGCGAAGTAACCGGTATAGCGGGGCAGATAGGCGTCGGGGTTCTCTTCCGTCCAGTAGTTGTTCAGGTGCCAGGTGGGCATCTGGTTATAAGGACGGTTGTACATGCCCCAGAAGGTGGAGGACTCGTTGTCGGGATACCAGTCCTGCTTGCCTACGCCCTGGAAGAAGGCGTTGGCGAAGATGCCGTTCCATTCCACGTCGAAGCCGAAGGAATAGATGTAGCGGGGCTCGCTGTTACCGATGACCTTGCGGTCGCCGGGATCGTCGGCGGTGTTGGCGCCGCGGTCGATGTAACCGTTGCCGTTGAGATCTTCGAAACGCATGTCACCGGGATAGACGGTGTAACTTTCGGTCTGCTGCATACGACCGTTGTAGTGCGCCTGGCCGGCAGCCTGGGCCATGGCCTCGTCGGCGTCAATCTCGGCCTGGGTCTGATACAGACCGTTACAAACATAGCCCCAGATGTCACCGATGCGCATACCCTCGTAGTAGCTGGTGTTGTAGGCGTTGTCGCCCAGGGACTTGAGGGCATTGTTGTACTTGTCGATGACGGAATAATAGTCGGCCAGGGTGGCGTTCACGCCATACTTGAACGGCTTGCCCGCCAGGGTGCCGGAGTTCTCCCAGGCCACGGCGATTTCAAAGCCGCGGGTGGTCATCTCGGCGTAGTTGCCCTTCGGGGAAGAGGCACCGAACACATCCGGGAGGGTGGGACCTACGGTGTACATGTTCAGGGTCTTGCGCTTGTAGATGTCACCGGTGAAGGTGAGTCGGCCATTGAAGAAGCTCAGGTCTAGACCGCCGTCCAGGGTCTGGGCGGTTTCCCAGGTGAGGGAGTCGGGGATGGGAGCCGGAGCCGAGGTGTAGCGCACCGTCTGGCCGTTAATGATGACACCGTCGCTGAAGTCGAAGGTCTCGTCGTAGGCGTACACTCCCACGTTACTGTTGCCCAGGGAACCGTAGGAACCGCGGAGCTTGATGTTGGAGACGATGCTCTTGTCTACGTTGAACCAGGGTTCCTCGCTGATGCGCCAACCGGCCGATACAGAGGGGAAGAAAGCCCAGCGCTGACGGGCGGGGAACTTGGAGGAACCGTCGTAACGGCCGTTGACCTCCAGGAGGTAGCGCTCGTCGAAGTTGTAGTTCACGCGGAAGAAGGCACCGGCGCTGCGCCATCTGGAGAAGTCGCCTTCTACGGTCTTGTTGTCCAGGCCCAGGGCCAGGTTGATGTTGTCCACGTTCGGGGAAAGCAGGCCGTCGTTGTAGGCGTAGGTCTGCCGGTAGGTCTGGCGTTCGTAGTTGTAACCCAGCAGGAACTTCACGTTGTGCTTGCCGAACTTGTCTTCGTACTCCATGTACTCGTTGGTGGCTACGTAGTCGTAGGAGCGCAGGGTCTCGCTGATGTAGTCGGCCAGGCCCTTGATCTGTGCCAGGGACTCGGTGACGCCTTCGTAGCGGGAGAACGGAGTGGGCAGGCGGTGTACGTGGGTGTCGTAGGCGCGGGCCCGGTAGGTGAAGTCGGCGTTCAGGCGCAGCCGGTTGTCAAAGAAGGTGGCTTTGGCAGCAAAGGTGTTCTCGGCCTGACGGTTGGTGTACTTGCGGTTGGAAGTACCGTAGAGGATATCACCGACGGAATAGACACCGCTGTAGGAGAGGGTGCCGTCGGGGTTCAGGATGGGCGAGCAGGGGTGGCCTTCATCGGCGATGTTACGCCAGATGTTACCACCGGCCTCACTCTGGGTCTCAGGCATCACATACTGGCTGTAGGCGATGCTGGTGTTGGAAGTGATCTTGAGCCAGGGAGTAATCTGGTAGCCCACTTTCACACGGCCGTTGTACATCTTGTAGGAGTCCGGGTTCACGGCGCTGTCGAACAGGCCGTTGTTGTCGTACAGACGGCCCGACACATAGTAGTCAAACTTGTCGTTGGCGCCCGAGATGGACAGGTTGTGCGTCTGGGTGAAGGTGAAGTCCTTGTACAGGTAGTCGTAGTAGTCTACGCCCTTGGGATAGTACAGCCAGCGGCCCTTGGTGCCGATGGAACCGTCGGAAACCAGGATCTCATAGTCACCGGACTCGGCCCTTCTGCGATATTCTTCCAACCAGGCCGTGGAGAATTCCATGGTCTTATTGATGGCGGTGGGGTTGCTGCCCTTATAGTTGTACCAGGACTTGTAGAAGTGCTCGGCCCAGGTATAACCGTCAGACACCACGCTGGGCATCGCGGTAGGAGTTTCGAAGGAGAGGTTGGTCTGGTAGTTCACCGTAGCAGTGCCCTTCTTGGCGCTCTTGGTGGTGATGAGCACCACGCCGTAAGGGGCACGGGAACCGTAGATAGCCGAAGAAGCCGCATCCTTGAGCACGGAGACGCTCTCGATATCGTTCGGGTTCAGGAGGCTGGCGTTGCCTTCCACGCCGTCGATGAGCACGAGGGCGCTGCCGCCCTGGCCGATAGAGGTCTTACCGCGGATGTTGAAGGAAGGGGAAGAGTTGGGGCGGCCGTCGGTGAACTTGAGGTTCAGGTTGGCCACACGGCCCTGGAGCATCTGCGCCAGGTTGGCGTTGGGACGTCCGTCAAAGGTATCCTCACCCACCATTTCCACGGCGCCGGTAAGGTTGGCCTTTTTCTGTGTACCGTAACCCACTACGACGGTCTCTTCCAGCAGCTGGGAGTCCGTTGCGAGCGTTACGTCAATCCTTGCGCGTCCGCGAACCGGTACGGAGACCGTTTCGTAGCCGATACTCTGGAAAGACAGGGTTGCATCGGAGGCAACGTTGATGGTATAGGTACCGTTGATGTCGGTAGCCACACCCGTCGTTGTCCCTTCCACCATGACACCGGCGCCGATGATCGGGAGTCCCTGTTCGTCCATCACCTTACCGGTGACGTTGATTTTCTTCGCGTTCTGGGCGAAGGCGGGAATAGCAATCATCAGGAAGACCAGCATCAGGAAATTGAATTTGGCTTTCATAGGGTTGAATGATTGGTTAGTAATAATTTTTAATAAGTGTCAGTTCTTATGCGGGGCTCTTTAGAAAAGCGCTTAAATATAGTAAAAAAGAGCAAAGCTATTCCCCCAATTTACGCAGTATGCCATACAACACGCGCAAAATGCAAAAGCAGCGTTCCATCTGCAAAGGTATGCATTCACAGGCGCTTCTCACATAGCCGAAAAGGAAAAAGGAGGGTTTTTGGCAGGGTTGAAATCACTTAATTATATGATGTACAGTAATTTAGCTCTTGTGTTTCAAAACATAAAAAGGAGATATTTTCGAGACGTCTATTTGTAAAATCGCTTAAAAATAGTAGCTTTATTCTTAAATTCTAACACACATGCTGCTGACACTGACCCTCCTGCTGTTCACTTCATCCCTCAAAAACGCCCTGCAGGATATTGACCGCCTTCTGCCCCTGCAGGATGAGATTTCGGCCCGCAAAGAGGCCCGTATCGACTCACTCCGCAACTGTCTTGCCGCCGGTCCACGCTACGAAATCTACGACCAGCTGTTCAACGAATACCTGAAGTGGGACTCCGATTCTGCCTATTACTACGGAAACACGAAGATGGCCCTCGCACGGGAAGCGGCCGACCCGGTCCTGATCAATGACGCGGCAACGGACCTGGCCAGGCGGCACCTGATCTCCGGCATGTACCACGACGCGCTGGCGGCCATGAAAGAGATTGACTACCCGGCCGCCTCCCGCGCCGGACAGCTGCCGGAAATCGACTATGTCCTGTTAAACACCTACCGCACGCTGGTCAGCTTTACCCGGGACGGTGTCCTTTTGCAGAAATACAGGGAAAAGGAGGCACAGTATCTGGAAGCCTGCCTGGAAACGCTTCCGCCCAGTATGTGGGAATACTACAACGTATATACCCTGGTTCTGCTGGGCAGCGGGCGTTACCAGGAAGCGCAGGACCTGGTGCAGGCCAAACTGCAGGAAGAGGGGCTTACAGATGAGGATAAAGCCAATCTCACCTACTCCATGGGCAATATCTGCGATGCGTGGGGAAAGGAAGACGAAGCCCTGCTCTACTATGCCCAAAGTGTGCGCTACGACCTGCTGCAGCCGGTAAGGCAGGGGGCCTCCCTCCGGCGCCTGGCGCAGCACTGCTTTGAAAGGGGCGACATCAAACGGGCCTACAAATACATCCTTCGCAGCAACAGCGACGCCAGCCAGTGCGATGCCGTGATCCGCCTGCACCAGATGGCCAACCTCATTCCGGTCATCGTCCAGGCACACGAGAGGCAGGAACGCTACGGACGCATCCAGCTGAGCTTCCTGGTGCTGGCCCTGTCCCTGCTGCTGGGCCTGCTGGTGATCGCCCGGCGGAATCTGCGCCAGAGCAATGCCCATCTGAAGCAGGCCAACCGCCTCAAAGATGCCTACCTGGGAGAGTTCCTGGCCATGTTCGCCGAACAGATGAATTCCCTGGAAAGGTATCGCGTAAGCCTTCGCGTGGCGGCAAGAAGCAACGATTTTAATGTGCTCCTGGACGAGATCCGTTCCGACGCCTTCGTGGAATCGGAGTGGAACCTGCTGATGGAGAAATTCGACAAGACCTTCCTGGGCCTGTTCCCGAACTTCGTGGCACAGCTCAATGCCCTACTCCTCCCCGACCGGCAAGTGGGCCAGGACCTCACGGCCGGTGCCCTTAACAACCAGCTCCGTTGTTACGCACTTATCAGGCTGGGCATTACCAAGTCGGGACGAATCGCCACCTTCCTGCGCCTCTCCTCCTCTACTGTCTACAACTTCCGCAACACCCTCCGCGCATCGGCCCTCTGCCCCCGCTCCGACATCGAGCAGAAGCTCGCAACCTTGGGGGAATAAGCACAAAAAAGCCCCAGACCGGGAGGTCAGGGGCTCTTTTATAGCGGTAAGAAACTTACTCGGCGGCGGGTGCTTCGGCGGCAGGGGCCTCGGCTGCGGGAGCCTCGGCCTCGGCCTTCTTGGCGCGGCTGCGACGGGTGGTCTTCTTGGCTTCCTTCTTGCCGGCGGCAAGGGCGGCCTCGTTGAAGTCCACAAACTCTACGAGCACCATTTCGGCGGCGTCACCGCTGCGGAAACCGGTGTGGAGGATACGGAGGTATCCACCGGGACGATCGGCCACTTTGGGAGCGATGGTGCGGAAGAGCTCGGCCGTTGCCTCTTTGTCCTTGAGGTAGCTGAAGACAACGCGGCGGGAGTGGGTAGTATCTTCTTTGGACTTGGTGATGAGGGGCTCAACATAAGGCTTGAGGGCCTTGGCTTTGGCCTCGGTGGTGGTGATCCTCTTCTTCAGGATGAGGGAGGATGCCATGTTGGCCAGCATAGCCTTGCGGTGACCGCTCTGGCGACCAAGATGATTGACTGCTCTA
>DGHE01000043.1:0-4441 GCA_002392525.1 Bacteroidales bacterium UBA3856
ACGACATCATGGACCGCAGCCCTCTTCGCCGCGGCCACGACACCGTCTGGAAAAAATGGAACGAAGACACCGCCATCCTCAGCGGAGACGTCATGTGCATAGACGCCTACAAGCGCATTGCAAAAGCCCCCGCCGCCGTACTGCCGGAGGCCCTGGCGCTCTTTTCGAAAACGGCCTCGGAGGTATGTGACGGCCAGCAGCTGGACATGGACTTTGAAAAGCGCAGCCGCGTCTCCATGAAAGAGTACATGGAAATGATCGGGCTCAAGACCGGCGTGCTCCTGGCCTGCTCGGCCCAGATGGGCGCCCTCATCGGAGGGGCCGACAAGTGGAGCCAGGAATGTTTATACGAGTTTGGTTACTACCTGGGCCTCGCTTTCCAGGTGGCCGATGACTACCTGGACGCCTACGGAGACCAGAAGGTGTTTGGGAAGCCCATCGGAGGAGACATCCTCAACGGCAAGAAGAGCTGGCTCACCGTAAAAGCGCTGGAGCTGGGCGCAGAGGGCCTGGAAGAAGCCCTGGCCGCTCCCGCCGTCACCGAAGAGGAAAAGAGCGCAAAGATTGCCCGCGTCAAGGCCATCTATGACTCGGTAGGAATTGCCGATGCCGCCCGGAAAGCCATCGGAGACCTCTCCACGCGAGCCGTCTTCAAGGGAACCGACGCCGGGATGGATGCCAGTGGGCATCAGGCGCTTAAAGATTTTGCCCACAGCCTTATCGGCCGCACGATGTAGTTAATAAATTTTTTTATTATTGGATTTTTTCGTAACTTTGCGCCGGTAAAAATTTAGAGTTATATGAAGATCGTATTTGCAACGGGCAACCCCGGAAAGGTCCGGGAAGCTGCTGAAATCTTGGGCGAGGGTTTTGAGCTCGTTACCCCCGCAGAGCTCGGTATCACCGAGGAAATCCCCGAAACCGGCAACACCTTAAGGGCCAACTCCATGCAGAAGGCCGACTACATCTATAAAAAGACCGGCCTCAACTGCTTCGCAGACGACTCCGGCCTGGAAGTGGACATCCTGGGCGGCGCGCCCGGCGTGGAGACCGCACGTTATGCCGGCCCCGAGCACAACGCCGACGCCAACATCGACAAACTCCTCTCGGAGATAGCCCGCCGTGAGAAAGAGGCCGCCATGGCCCGCACCAACGGCATCACCACGGCCCGCGCCACCCGCTCGGCCCGCTTCCGCACCTCCGTCACCCTTATCATAGACGGCCAGCATCACTTCTTTGACGGCGTCATGGAGGGCAGCATCGCCCCCGCCCGCGCCGGCAAAGGCGGCTTCGGCTACGACCCCGTCTTCATCCCCCAGGGCTACGACAAAACCAACGCCCAGCTGGGAGAAAAAGAGAAAAACGCCATTTCCCATCGTGGCAAGGCGCTGAGGGCCATGGCCGAATTCCTGAAAAAATGACGGGAGACGCTGTAGAGTTCATCGTGCTCACCACCACCAAAGTGGGCGAAAACGCCCTGGTGGTACACACGCTGTCACGCGAATGGGGGCGCCGGGGCTTTCTGGTACGCAGTGCCAAAAAGACCGGCACCACTTTGTTTCTGCCTCTGAACATCCTGGAGGCCGATGTCGTGGAAAGCAGCAAGAGCGAGCTCTGGACCCTGAGAAACATCACGCTCAAGGACGCCCTGGAAGGGATCCGGGGAAACCTGAAGAAAAACACCATGACGCTGTTCCTCTCCGAAGTGCTGTTCCGCACGGTAAGGGACGGTGCCAACGAAGACGGCCTGTACGAGTGGTGCGTAGGAAGCATCCTTACCCTCAATGCGCTGGAGGCCGATTTTGCCAACTTCCCCGTCCGGTTCCTTCTGGAACTTGCGGGAGCACTTGGCTTTCGGCCCACCTTTGACGACATCGCCCCCTTTGCCGGAGAACACCTGAACCAGATGAAGGCGCTCACTGCGGCCAGCTTCAGCGAGTCGCTCCTCCTTCCCCTCAGCGGAGCGGTCCGCAACGCCCTGTGCGAGGAGCTCCTCCAGTACCTTTCCTATCACACCGAAGCCAACATTCAGGTAAAGTCCCTTGCCGTCCTACGGGAATTGTACCGATAATTGCTTATCTTTGCGTACTCAACCACAAAGGAAATGAAATCGGAGAAAACACGCCGTTCCACCATTGAAGCCATTGTCTTCCTCACCCTTCTTGTCAGCGTATTCAGCTTTCTAGGCTACAAGATGGGCGGGAGCAACATGCTCAAGACCCTCATGAACACGGCCCACGACCTTCTTCTCAACACCGTGTTCTACCTCATGGGCATTACGGTGCTCACGGGCGCGCTGTCCAAGCTCATGTCGGAATTTGGCGTAGTAAACCTGCTGGAGCGCATCCTGCGCCCCCTCATGAAGCCCCTTTATAACCTTCCCGGCGTGGCAGCCCTCGGGGCCGTCATGACGTTCCTCTCCGACAACCCAGCCATTATCGCTCTGTCCAAGGACCGCAACTTTGCCTCCTTCTTCAAAAAGTACCAGCTCATCTCCCTCACCAACTTCGGTACCGCCTTTGGAATGGGATTCGTGGTCATCATCACCATGGTGGGCTATGTCCAGATTACCGGTGCGCTGGTGGGCCTCGCCGGTGCTTTCTGCGGTTCCATCATCTCCACGCGCGTCATGCAGCGGAAATGCCTGAAGGCCTATCCCGAGCTGGACAGCCCCGTACTGGAAAGTGCAGCCGGTGAATCCTTCGAGGAGCAGCCCGAAGAAGAAAACCAGGACGGCATCTTCATGCGTTTTCTCAACGCCGTACTGGACGGCGGAAAGAACGGTGTGGAACTGGGCCTGCAGATTATCCCCGGCGTCCTTATCATCACCACCGCCGTCATCATGCTCACCTTCGGCGCCGGTCCCGAAGGCGTGTACAACGGTTCGTCCTCACAGGGCGTCCCCGTCCTTCCCTGGCTGGCCGAGAAAATCCACTGGGTGTTCGAGTGGCTCTTCGGCTTCGAGCACATGGAGCTCATCGCCTTCCCCATGACCGCCCTCGGTGCAGTCGGAGCCGCCCTCGGCCTTCTGCCCACCTTCAACGCCGCCGGTTTCCTGGACGGAAACACCGTGGCCGTCTTCACCGCCATCGGCATGTGCTGGAGCGGATTCCTCTCCACGCACACCGCCATGCTGGACAGCATGGGCTACCGCAAGGTCATTTCCAAGGCTATCGGCGCCCACGCCGTCGCCGGCCTCTGCGCCGGTGTCATCGCACACTTCCTTTATTTACTCATTTCGTTAATCTAGTTATATGTCCAGAAGAAAAAACAGTTCCAACAGGAAAAACCATAAAAAGAAAAAGATCGTTCCCGAGTATGAGGGAAAAGCCATCATGTCCCGTGACGGCTTCATCTTTGTCCACGTAGAAGGACAGGAAGAAGACATTTACGTAAAAGCCTCCAAGACGCGCGGCGCCCTCAACGGAGATATCGTAAGGGTGGCCGTCACGCAGGAGAAGACCGGCAAAGCCAAACGCCGCAGCGGCGAGGTTGTCGCCATCGTAGAACGCTCGGGCCGCCCGTTCGTGGGAATCCTGCACATTGTGGGAAACCAGGCCTGGGTGCTCATGAGCTCCAAGACCATGCCCTACGACATCTCCGTCCCCGTTCCGGAAGGCGGCGTCAAAGGCATGAAGGTAGCAGCCGTCGTGGACGGCTGGGAGCGCGGTGCCGCAGGCCCCTTCGGCCACGTGGTGGACGTGCTGGGCATGCCCGGAGAGAACGACACCGAGATGCACGCCATCCTGGCCGAGTTCGGCCTTCCCTACCGCTTTGAGAAAGAGGTGGAGAATGCGGCCGACAGCATCCCCGAGACCATCACCGACGAAGACCGCGCCCACCGGAGGGACTTCCGGGACACGCTCACCTTCACCATCGACCCCACCGACGCCAAGGACTTTGACGACGCCCTCAGCTTCCGGAAGCTCGAAAACGGCAACTTCGAGGTGGGCGTGCACATTGCCGATGTAACCTGGTACGTGCGCCCGGACACCGCCGTGGACAAGGAGGCGCAGGCCCGCGGAACATCCGTATACCTTGTAGACCGCACCGTGCCCATGCTGCCGGAGAAACTCTCCAACAAGCTGTGCTCCCTGCGCCCCAACGAGGAAAAGCTGTGCTTCAGCGCCGTGTTCGAACTCACGCCCCAGGCCAAGGTCATCAACCCCTGGTTTGGCCGCACCAACATCATATCCGACTACCGCTTCGACTACGAGGGCGCCCAGGCCATCATCGAAGGCGCAAAGCCCGAGGAAGTGCCGGCCGATATCCAGGAAGCCATCCTCATCCTCAACAAACTGGCCCTCAAGCTCAGGGACCGCCGCTTCAAGGCCGGCGCCGTGAACTTCGAGCGCCCGGAGATGAAGGTAGACGTGGACGAAAACGGAAAGCCCATTGGCGTACACCAGAAATTCTCCAAGGAAGCCAACTGGCTCATCGA